>CAZBTE010000058.1:400-10416 GCA_964494665.1 uncultured Limnobacter sp. | reverse complement strand
AGCAGATCTGGCCGAGCACCGTGGCTTATGTCGCGGCGCTGCTGCTGCACCGCTTCAAGGTGCTCGGGCTGCTCGACGGCGAAGGCCACGCGATCGGCGGGGCCGGCGCACTGGCGCTGCCAGGAGCGGAACAGTCGGCCGCGAGCACCGCGGCCCCGCTGATCGCCGGCCAGGCCTGCCCGGCCTGCGGCGCGCACGCTTACATCAAGCGCGACGGCTGCATGTTCTGCACCGCGTGTGGCCATCAGGGCGAGTGCGGCTGAGAACGGCGGCAGCTACGACGGGCATGGCTGAACGGATTCTCGTCGTCGACGACGAAGAGGAGATCAGGGAACTCCTGGTCAACTACCTGTGCGGGTACGGCTTCGAGGTGCTGTGCGCGGCCGACGGCAACGCAATGCGTGCCGAACTGGCGCGCAACCCGGTCGACCTCGTGCTGCTCGACCTCGGGTTGCCCGACGAGGACGGCCTGGGCCTGGCGCGCGAGTTGCGCGCGCTGGCGCGGCCGCCCGGGATCATCATCGTGACCGGGCGCGGCCAGCCCGTCGACCGTGTCATCGGGCTGGAGCTGGGTGCCGACGACTACGTGGCCAAGCCTTTCGACCTGCGCGAACTGGTGGCACGGGCGCGCAGCGTGCTGCGCCGCGTGCGCGCCGAAGCCCCACCGCGCCCGGCCGAAGACCATGAACGCTTCGAGTTCGCCGGCTGGCGCCTCGACCTGTCGGCGCGTTCGCTCACGCGTCCCGACGGCGAGGAGGTCTCCCTCACGACCGGGGAGTTCGACCTGCTGGTCGCTTTCGTGCGCAACCCCAATCGGGCGCTGTCACGCGACCAACTGATGGAAATCATCCATCGCCGCGAGGCAGGCCCTTTCGATCGCGCCATCGACGTGCAGGTCGGACGCCTGCGCCGCAAGATCGAACGCGACCCGGCCGATCCGGAGCTGATCAAGGCGGTGCGTGGAGTGGGCTATCAGTTCGCCGCCCGCGTCTCGTGCGCCTGAGGAAGACCGCGTGAAGAAGGCCGCCGCACACCCCGCGCAGCCGTCGGCGGATTCCGGCTGCGGCTCGCCGTCGTTCTTCGAGCAGATCTTCCGCGCCGCCTCGGACGCGCTGATCGTTGTCGACCCGACCGGCAAGATTCGCCTGGCCAATCCGCAGGCCGAGCGACTGTTCGGCTATACGGCCAGCGAGCTCGTCGGCCGGCCGATCGAGGAACTGATGCCGGCACGTTTTCGCGCGGCGCACCGGCGCCACCGCAGCCTGTATTCGGCGCGTCCGCATTCGCGCCCGATGGGCATGAGCCTGGCGCTGTGGGGCCGCCGGCGCGACGGCACCGAGTTCCCGGTGGAAACCGGGCTGAGCCCGTTCACCCACGAGGGCACCACGCTGGTCTGTGCCAACATCCGCGACGTGAGCGAGCTCGATCGCGCCCAGGGTCTGTTGGCGCGCGCGCGCCAGTCCAACGCGGTGGCCGACTTCGGGCGGCTCACGCTCAACAGCAAGGAGATCGGCCCGCTCCAGGAGGAGGCCTGTCGCCTGATCGTGCGGCATCTCGGCACCGACTGCGCGCTGGTGGTGCGCTGCGAGCGCGCCGAGGCGGCGCCGACCGTCAGTGCCAGCCAGGGACTGGACGAGCAGCAGATACCGCCCACGCTGGCGCTGCTCACCTCCCGCTGCTGCGCCGACAGCCGTGCGAACGACTTGCCGCTGTTCCTCGACGACCTCCGGTCGGGAGCTGCAAAGGTCGCTGCGGCCGACGCCCGCCTGGCCCCTGCCAGCGCGCTGGTGGCGGGGATCCCCGGCGACGACCAGGCGCTCGAACTGCTGGTGGCCGGCGCCACGAAACAGCGCAGCTTCACGCGCGAGGACGCCAACTTCCTGCAGGCGCTCGCCAACACGATCGGCGCCGCGAAGCAGCGCACGCGCGCCGAGCAGCAGCTGTTCCAGTCCCAACGGCTGGAAGCCCTCGGTCAGCTCACGGGCGGCGTGGCGCACGATTTCAACAACCTGCTCACGGTCGTGTCGGGCAACCTGCAGATGCTCGAGGAGCGCGTCAGCCACGACACGTTGTCGGTCAAGCTGGTCAAGTCGGCGTTGCGCGCCACCGGGCGCGGTGCCGACCTCACACGCAAGCTGCTCGCCTTCTCGCGCCGGCAGACGCTGCAGCCGCGCGCCATCGACGTGCACCAGCTGCTGGCCTCGCTGGCCGACATCCTGCGCCGTACGCTGGGTGCACACATCGACGTCTCGGCAGTGGTCGACGACGGCTTGCCGTCGGTCAAGGCAGACCCCGGCATGCTCGACATGGCACTGTTGAACCTCGCGGTCAACTCACGCGACGCGATGCCCGACGGCGGGCGCCTGGTGCTCAGCGCAACGCTCGCCGAGGTCGATCCCGGCGCGGCTGCACGCGACGACGACCTCGCGCCGGGGCGCTACGTGCGCATCGCCGTGACCGACACCGGCAGCGGAATGACGCCCGACGTGAAGGCGCGCGCGTTCGAACCATTCTTCACGACCAAGGAGCGCGGCAAGGGCAGCGGCCTGGGCCTGAGCCTGGTGTACGGCTTCGCCAAGCAATCGGGCGGACACATCGTCGCCGACAGCGACCCCGGGCTGGGCACGTCGATCAGTCTGTACCTGCCCACCGATGCCGCGGTCGCCACGCAGGTACCCTCCGGCGCCACGGACCGCAGCTACCGCGGCGGCACCGAGACGGTGCTGGTCGTCGAGGACGACGACGGCGTGCGCGAAGTGGCAGTCGGGTTCCTGCGTCGCCTGGGCTATCGCGTGCTGGAAGCCGCCGACGCCCCGCGCGCGCTGGAGCTGCTCGAGCGCGAACCGGACACGTCGCTGCTGTTCAGCGACGTGGTGCTGCGCGGAGAAATCAACGGCCCGGCGCTGGCGCGCGAGGCACGCAGTCGCCGGCCTGGACTGCGCCTGCTGTTCGCCTCCGGCTACGCGCGCAATGCCGTACCGTGGCGTGAACAGTTCGAGGGCGTTCAATTGCTGTCGAAGCCCTACCGCATCGACCAGCTCGCGCGTGCGCTGCGTCGGGCACTTGATCGCGAGCCCGCGGCGCCAGTGCGCGACGGGCACTGACGGAGCAACCGCTCCTAAGCGGCTTCGCGTTCGCGGCGCGCGTCGGTGCGCCCGATCACCGCCTGCAGCGCGGCCATCGAGACGATCTCGATCTCGCGATTGCGCACCGAGATCAGCCCCTCGGCCTGGAAGCGGGACAGGATGCGGCTTACGGTTTCGAGCTTCAGTCCGAGCAGGCTGCCAACCTCTTCACGCGTCATGCGCAGCAGGAAGCGATGGGCGGAGAAACCGCGTGCGCACAGCCGCTGCGACAGGTTGATCAGGAAGGCAGCCAGGCGCTCCTCCGCGCGCATCGAGCCGAGCAACAGCATCAACGAACGCTCGCGCTGGATCTCGCCGGCCAGCAACCGGAACAGCTCGCGCTGCAACGCAGGTTCGTGACAGGCGAGCCCGTCGAGGTCGCCGAACGGAATCTCGATCACCTCGCTGTCCTCGAGTGCCACCGCGTCGCCGGTGTAGTGCTCGGAGCCGATGCCGTCCAGGCCCAGCACGTCGCCGCACATGTGAAAACCGGTCACCTGCTCGCGACCATCCTCGGTGAGGAGTACCGACTTGAACGTCCCGGCACGGATGCCGTAGAGCGCGTTGAACGAGGCGCCGAGCCGGTACAGGTATTCGCCGCGCCGCACGCGCCGCCGCGCACCGCCAGCCCGGTTCATCAGGATCTCTAGGCCGCTTCCCGCGGCGCGCATCCCGGTAGTGGCCGCGGTACTGACTGGCTGCAATTGCGTGATGATGGCGCTTTGGACTTGCATGGCGAGGTCTCTCCGAGGCTGCGAATCTGCGCGGACCCTGGGTCCGCCCGGGTTTTCCCGGATCAGACCGAATCTATCGGCCGCAGGTGCGTTCCGGATGGCACGGCGGCAACGGCGGGTAACAATTTGTAACGCCCCTTGGGAGTGCTGCCATAATCGTCAGCGTGGCCCTCGCCGGGCCGGACCTGGGGGCCGATTGCCGATTGCGGCGGGTCAATGACGCCGGACCGGCCCGCGCATAACATTCCCCTGATCGACGACCCGCTAGGAGATTCGCATGTACAAGCATCTGCTGGTTCCTACCGACGGCTCGAAGCTGTCGAACGACGCGGTCGAGCGGGCAGTCCGTTTTGCCAGCGAGACCGGTGCGCGGCTCACCGCGCTGCACGTGATGCCGGAATACATCCCGCCGGCATTCGCCGAGTTCCCGGCCGCCGGGCAGGCTTCGTTTGCCGAGTTCATGAAGGCCACCGAGGAAACCGGCAAGACGATCCTCGACGCCGCGGCCCAGGCGGCACAGGCCGCCGGAGTGCCGTGCGAGACCGTCTCGGTCAGGCACACCCAGCCCTACCGTGCGATCATCGACGTGGCGCGCGAAAAGGGTTGCGACCTGATCTTCATGTCCTCGCACGGTCGTCGCGGCCTGAGCGCGCTGGTGCTCGGCAGCGAGACCAACAAGGTGCTCACGCACTCGAGCATCCCGGTGCTGGTCTTCCGCTGATCGCGCAGCCCGCGCGCGCTTGCTCCTGAAACCACCTCGATATGGAGAAACCGAACATGGATACAGCCGGGCGTGTTGACGCCGCACGCGAGCGGGCCTCCCGCGAAATGCGGGCGCTGATGCAGGATGCCGAAGAGATGCTTGCCGCCGCTTCCAGGCACGGCGGCGAACAGCTGAGCGCGGTGCGCGACCGTCTCGAACGCAGCCTGAGCGCGGCCAAGGCAGAGCTCAGCGACGCCGAGCAGGCCGTGGTCGAGCGCGCACGCCGCACCGCGCGCGAGACCGACGAGTACGTGCACGACCATCCGTGGACCGCGGTGGGAGTCGGCGCCGGCATCGGGCTGTTGCTCGGGCTGCTGATCGCGCGCCGCTGAGCGGACCGCACCACGTGCGAGTGCGCGCATGAAGCCGGCCGACGACGGGGCACCCGGGCTGGCCGGGCGTATCAGGCTGCTGGCCGGCGGACTTCTCGACATCATCGAGACGCGCCTCGCCCTGCTCGGCAGCGACCTCGAACTGCAAGGCAGGCACCTGCGCAGCATGGGCGTGCTGCTGATGGCCGGACTGCTGTTCTTCGCACTCGCGCTGGTGTTCGGCTCCGTTCTGGTGATCGCCGCGTTCTGGGACACCTACCGACTGGCGGCGATCGCCGCGGTCGCCAGCGCGCACCTGCTGGCTGCCGTCGGCTGCCTGCTGGTGCTGCGACGCCTGTTGCGCAGCGGTCCGCGCCCGTTCGAGGCGAGCGTCGCCGAGCTGCGCCACGACATCGCGCGGCTGCGATCGTAGTACGCCGACGCGCAGGGATCGCAACACGGAAGCGATGGACCAGCCGCGCATCGTGAACCAGCCGGACGCCGGCGGCGCACGCGAGAGCGCTGCCGAGCGACAGGCCCGGCTGCGCGCGCTGGTGGCGCTGCAGCGCGATGCACTCGATGCGCAATGGCAGCAACTGGTGCCGGTCACCGAGCGCGTCGACACCGGACTGGCGCGACTGCGGCGGCTTCGCGAGCACCCGCTCGCGCTGGGACTGCTGGCGGTGGCGGCCTCCGCCGCGCTGGTCAGCCGCCGTGGTCGGCGGTTGTTCGGACCGCTGCGCAGCGGTTGGCGGCTCGGGGTGCGTGCCGCGACACTGATATCGCTGTGGCAGTCGGCGCGCGGCGGCCGGCCGGCCGGCGCCGTGCGCCGGCGCACATGAACCTCAGGGGCGCAACTGCGCCTCGCGTTTGGGCTGGCGCTCGATCAGCCTGGCCAGGTGTCCCATCTCGCCGGCCAGCAGGTGCACCAGGTCATCCAGCGTGACGATGCCGGCCAGCTTGCCGCTGCGGTCGACCACCGGCAGGCGGCGCACGCCGCGGCTGCGCATCAGTTCGGCCGCTTCGAGCGGACCGCTGTCCTCGTCGACCGTGACCAGCCCGTCGAGCATGACGTCGCCGGCGGTGATGGTCTGCGCATCCAGCCCGGTGGCCACGATCTCGATGACGATGTCGCGGTCGGTCACCACGCCGATCGGGCGCCGCTGCTGTTCATCGTCGATCACGACCACTGCGCCGACGTGCCGGTCGCGCATGCGCGTGGACACCTCCGCGAGCGAGGCGTTGGCCAGGCAGGTGACGACGTCTCGCGTGCAGGAATCTCCGACCTTCATGAATTTCTCCGTTTCGGGTGCCGTGGATTGTCGTTGCTTGCCGGCACGGGCAGATTGATCGCCATCAACGCACTCGCCGGCGCGAAGTCGCGCATCTCGCCGCGTGCGCCTGCGACGCGCGCCTGCCGCGCCCTCGCCGCCGCGGCGGCGCTGGCGTTGGCGGCGTTGCCGCCCGTCCCGGCCAGCGCCGCGGCCGCAGGCGGCGCCGCAACAGCCGCGCCTGCCGCAGCGCGCACGACCACCATCGAAGCACGCGTGACGCGCGTCGTGGACGGCGACTCGCTATTCGTCATTGTCGCCGATTACGGCGTGCAGGGCGTGAGGGTGGCGGGCATCGACGCGCCCGAGAAGGGGCAGCCTTTCGCCGATGTCGCGCGTCGCGCGCTGCTCGAACAGCTGCACGAGCGGCAGGTACGCGTGGAAGTCGTCAAGACCGACGCGTTCGGCCGCCTGGTGGGTCGCGTTTTCGTCGCGGGTCGCGACGTGGGACTGGCGCAACTGCGCAGCGGGCTGGCCTGGCATTTCAAGCGCTACGACGCCGATCTCGCACCGGCAGTGCGCCGCCGCTACGCCCGCGCCGAACGGCAGGCGCAGCTGCGCGGCATCGGGCTGTGGGGCGATGCCGCGCCGGTGCCGCCGTGGGAGCATCGTGCGGCACAACGCCGCAGCGCCACGCCGCGCCGCTCGCTTCAGCCCGAGCGCTGAAGCAGCGCCGGCAGCACCTCGCCGGCCGGGCCGCGCAGCACCCGCGCCGCCCACGCATCGATCGGCGTCGGCGCCGGGTTCACCACGACGACCCGTGCACCCGCGTCACGCGCCGCGATCGGCAGTCCGGCTGCCGGGTGCACCAGCGCGGACGTCCCCACCACCAGCATCAGGTCGGCGCCCAGCGCGGCCCTTTCGGCGCGCTCGAACACCTGTTGCGGCAGCAGTTCGCCGAACCAGACCACGTCCGGGCGCAGCGGCGCGCCGCAGCGCGGACAGGCCGGCGGCACGCGTTCGTCGGCATGCCAATCGTGGTGCGGCTCGATGCTGTCGGGGTCTCCGCATCCCTCCAGGCACTTCACCCGCAGGATGTTGCCGTGCAGTTCGAGCACGTTGGTGCTTCCGGCGCGCGCGTGCAGTCCGTCGATGTTCTGCGTCACCACCGTCACCCGTGCGTCGCCAGACTCGCAGGCAGCGATCGGGCGGTGCGCCGCGTTCGGCCGCGCCTTCGCGATCGCGGCGCGCCGCTCGGCGTACCAGCGCCACACCAGCGGCGGGTCGGCGCGAAACCCTGCCTCGGTGGCCAGTTGTTCGGGATCGAAGCGCGCCCACAGGCCGGTCAGCGCGTCGCGGAAAGTCGGGATGCCGCTCTCGGCCGACACGCCGGCGCCGGTGAACACGACGATGCGCCGGGCGTCCCGCAGCCAGCCGCTCACCTCGTCGAGCGCGGCGGCGTGCGTCACGACGCACTCCGGGCCGGCTGCGCCCGCGCGCGCTGCAGCCGCTGGCGCATCGACTCGTACAGCACCACGCCGGCGGCGACCGACACGTTCAGGCTGCCGACCTGCCCGGCCATCGGTATGCGCACCAGCGCATCGCAGCGCTCGCGCGTGAGCCTGCGCATGCCGGTGCCCTCGGCACCCAGCACCCAGGCCACCGACGCGGGCAGCGCCTCGTCGTACAGCGAAACCGGCGCCGCGTCGTCGGCACCGATCAGCCACACGTCGCGCTCGCGGATCGTGTCCATCGCGCGCGCGAGGTTGGTGACCATGATGTAGGGAACGCTCTCCGCGGCGCCGCTGGCAGTCTGCACGGCCGCCTCGGTGAGCGCGCACGCATGATCCTTGGGCGCGATCACGGCAGCGGCACCGGCGCCGTCGGCCACCCGCAGGCAGGCGCCGAGGTTGCGCGGGTCGGTCACGCCGTCCAGCAGCAGCAACGTCGCCGGTTCGCGCAGCGAATCGAGCAGGTCTTCCAGCGATAACGTGGGCGGCGCAAAATCGACGATCGCCACCACGCCCTGGTGGCGACGACCCGGGCAGAGCTTTGCGATGCGCGCGCCGTCGACGAAGTGCGCCCGCAGCCCCGCTGCGTCGGCCGCCTTGACCAGTTCACGCACGCGCGCGTCCGTGCGCGCTGCGTCGACGTAGAGCTCGCGCACCCCCTGCGGCGCGCGGCGCAGGCGGGCCAGCACCGCGTGAAAGCCGTGAATCAGCATCGCGCGTGCTCCCGTGCGCCATCGATGTCGGGCGATCGCACGATCGTGCCCCTGCGCTGCATTCAGCGCCGCCGCTTGCGTCGCGGCTCGGCCGCGGACGGCGCGGCGGTCCTCTTGCGCGCCGCGAGGCGCTCGGCACGCGCGCGCTTGACCTTCTCGCTCTTCGGCCCGGCCGCCTTGCGCGCCTTGCCGCGCGCCGGCTTGCCCTGTGCGCCGCGTGCGTCACGACCCTTCGCGGCGCGCCGTGCACCCGCTGACGGCGCACCCGCGTCGGCCGAATCCGCGGCATGCGCATGCGCGAGCGCCCCCTTGCCTGCTGCGTTCGCGCCGGTCCCGTCGCCCGCGTCCGCGCGCCCTTCTGTCGCGTCGGTGCGCCGCCCCAGTCGCTTGATCGCGCGGAAGTCCATCCGCTCGACCAGCCGGAAGTCGATGCGGCGCGCTTCGAGATCGACCCGGGAAACCTGCACGTCGAGCTCGTCGGTGAGGCGGAAACGCCGTCCCGTGCGCTCGCCGCGCAATTCGTGCGCGCTCTCGTTGTACTGGAAATACTCCTCGCCCAGCTCCGACACGTGCACCAGCCCTTCGACGTACAGCTCGTTGAGCGTGACGAACACCCCGAACGGCGCCACGCCGGTCACCCGTCCCGCGAACTGCTCGCCCACGCGCTCGCGCACGTACATGCACTTGAGCCACGCTTCGACGTCGCGCGACGCCTCGTCGGCGCGCCGCTCGTTGCTCGAGCACACCACGCCCAGCACCTGCCAGGCCTCGTGCTCGAGCTGGCGCTCGGCGGCCTGTGCCGCCGCATCGGGGCGCGTCGCGCCGCGCCGTGCCTGCGACGCCGCCGGCACGTCGTCGCGGCCGCCTGACTCGTCCGGTTCGAGGGCCGGCTGCGGCCGGTAGCGCTCGCTGCGCAACAGCGCCTTGATCACGCGGTGCACGAGCAGGTCCGGATAGCGTCGGATCGGCGACGTGAAGTGCGCGTACGCCTCGTAGGCGAGCCCGAAGTGCCCCGAGTTGTCGGGCGAGTAGACCGCCTGCTGCATCGAGCGCAGCAGCATCGTTTGCAGCAGCGCCGCGTCGGGGCGCGGGCGGATCTGCGCGACCAGTTCGGCATAGTCGCGCGGCGTTGGCGCGTCGCCGCCGCCGAGCGACAGCCCGACGCTGCGCAGGAACTCGCGCAACAGCTGCAGCCGCTCGGGCGTCGGGCCCTCGTGCACGCGGTACAGCCCCGGGTGGCGGCTGCGCTGCATGAAGTCGGCGGCGCACACGTTGGCTGCAAGCATGCATTCCTCGATCAGCCGGTGCGCGTCGTTGCGCTGGCTCGGAACGATGCGTTCGATGCGCCCGGCCGGATCGCACACGATCTTCGTCTCGATGGTCTCCAGGTCGATCGCTCCGCGCGCCTGGCGCGCACCGGCCAGCGCTCGATACAGCTCGTGCAGGTTGCGCAGTGCCGGCAACAGCGCCGCACGCCCCGGCGCGACCGTCGCGGCGGCGCCACCCGACAGCAGCGCCCACGTCTCGTCGTAGGTGAGCCGCGCGGCCGAGTTCATCACCGCCTCGTAGAACTGGTAGGCGCGCACCA
>CAZBTE010000058.1:0-390 GCA_964494665.1 uncultured Limnobacter sp. | reverse complement strand
TGTGCGTCGATCACCATGTCGCACACCAGCACCAGGCGGTCGACCTGCGGATTGAGCGAGCACAGCCCGTTGGAGAGCTTCTCGGGCAGCATCGGGATCACCCGGCGCGGAAAATAGACCGACGTGCTGCGTGAAAGCGCGTCTTCGTCGAGCGCATCGCCGGCACGCACGTAGTGCGAGACGTCGGCGATCGCGACGATCAGCCGGAAACCGCCGCCGCGACGCGAGCGCCCGCCCGCGCCCGCAGCGACGACGGCGCTGCCGCCCACCAGCGGCGCACCGACCGGCGCTCCACGCACGGCGAGCGCATCGATCGGCTCGCAGTAGACCGCGTCGTCGAAGTCGCGCGCATCCTCGCCGTCGATCGTCACCAGCGCGATGTCGCGCAGG
>CAZBTE010000057.1:0-10465 GCA_964494665.1 uncultured Limnobacter sp. | reverse complement strand
GAAGCGGATCGACGGCAGCAGGTCGGCCGACACCGTCAGGTAGGCGCCGGGCAGTTCGGCGCGCACGATCTCGGCGGCCGCACGCTCGTGCGCCGGGTTCGCGAACGAGTTCATGAAGCAGATCGACACCGCCTGTACGTCTTCGCGCCGGAACAGCTCGATTGCGCGCTTCACCCCTTCGACGTCCAGCGGCACCGTCTCGGCGCCGGTCCGGTCGATGCGCCCGCGGATGCCCGCGCGCAGGTAGCGCGGCACCAGCGGCTTCACGTTGGTGTAGCGGTTGTTGTACTGCTCCTCGCGGACGCCGCGGCGCATCTCCAGCGCGTCGCGCACCCCCTCGGTGGTGAGCAGCGCCGACTTCGCGCCGGTGTGCGTGAGCGTCGCGTTGGTGGTCACCGTGGTGCCGTGCACGATGGTGTCGATCGTTTTCGCGAACGCATCGAGCGACAGTGGCGGATCCATGCTGGCGGCGATGTCGGTCAGGCCGTTGACCACCGCGATCGAGGGATCGGACGGCGTGGACAGCGACTTGTAGATCGCCGGCTCGGCGCCATCGCGCGTGACCACGAAGTCGGTGAACGTGCCGCCGACGTCGATGCCGATTTTCAGTGTCATGGAGTGTTCTCCGTGTCAGCCGGGACGGCGCTGCTGCCCACCATCCGCCGCACTTCCTCGCGGCGCACCTTGCCCAGCGCCGTCTTCGGCAGTTCTTCGACGAATACCACCTGCTTCGGATGCTTGAAGCGGGCGATGCGTCCTTCGAGCAGGCCCAGCACGTCGTCCTCGGTGATCCGGTGGCCCGGCGCGAGCGCCACCACCGCCACCGCGACTTCGCCCCAGCGCGGGTCGGGCCAGCCGACCACCGACACCTCGGCGATGGCGGGCGACTCGTTCAGGATGTTCTCGATTTCGGCCGGATAGATGTTCTCGCCGCCCGAGATGATCATCTCCTTGCGGCGGCCGTCGACGTACAGGTAGCCTTCGGCGTCGAAGTGGCCCATGTCGCCGGTGTGGAACCAGCCGTTCACGAGCACCGCGGCGGTGGCCTGCGGCGCATTCCAGTAGCCGCTCATCACGTTCGCTCCGCGCACCAGGATCTCGCCGGTGGCGCCCGGTGCGGCATCGTGCCCCGTGTCGTCGACCAGGCGCAGTTCGCATTGCGCCGCCGCGCGCCCGGCCGAGCCGATCTTGCGTTCGGCTTCGTTCGCTTTCAGGTATGCGGCGATCGGACAGGTTTCGGTGGCGCCGTAGACCTGCACCATCGGCACGCCGCGCGCGTGCACTGCGCGGATCAGCCGCTCGGGCACGATCATCGAGCCGGTGGTGATCATCCGCAGGCTCGACAGGTCGGCCCCGGCCCAGCGCGGATGCGCGAGCATCGCGTCGAGCTGCGCCGGCACCAGCACGGTCAGCGTGATGCGCTCGCGCTCGATCGCATCGAACGTGGCTTCGACGTCGAACTTCGGGTGCAGCACCACCGTGCAGCCCATGCACAGCGCCGGCGTGGTCTGGTTGTTCAGCCCGCCGACGTGGAACAGCGGCAGCGTGGTGAGGACGCGGTCTTCCGGCGCCAGGTCGTGCATGTCGACGCTGTTGGCGGCATTGGTCTCGAGCGCGCCCTGGGTCAGCGTCACGCCCTTGGGCTTGCCGGTCGAACCCGACGTGTAGCAGAGCAGCAGCGGCGTATCCGGACCGATGCCGGCAGCGGCGCCGCGGTGGGCAGCGCGCTCGTCCGCCCGGGCGAGAAATGCCTCGCAGTCGATCCAGCCCGGTGCGGCCGGCCCCCAGGCGACCAGCGCTGTCGCGCCGAGCGATGCGCGCAGCGTCTCGGTCTGCGCGACGAAGGGCGCCTCGACGAACAGCACGGCGGGCGGGCAGTCGGCCAGGATCTGCCGGTGCTCGGGCGCTGCCAGCCGCCAGTTCAGCGGCATGAACATCGCCCCCAGACGCGCGCAGGCGAACAGCAGCGCGATCTCGTCCGGACTGTTCAGGCCGAGGAAGGCGACGCAGCCGCCGCGCCCGACGCCTGCGGCCGCCAGGCCCGCTGCGTAGCGGTCTGCGAGCCCGGCGAGCGCCGCGTAGCTCAGGTCTCGATCCGGAAAGCGGATCGCCAGCCGCTCGGGCGTGCGCGCGGCGTGGCGGTGGATCCACTCGTGCAGGCGCGGTGAGTCGTGCAGTGCCATGAGCTCGGGTCCGGTGCGTCGCGGTCGGCTACCGCCGTTCATGCATCGGCGACTTCGATCACCACCGCCATTGCGGTGTCGCCGGCCGCGCAGCCGGTGAACAGGCCCCAGCCGCCGCCGCGCATTGCCAGCTCCTCGATCAGCTCGATGACGGCGCGCGTGCCCATCGGCGCCTGCGGATGGCCCCACACCAGCGAGCAGCCGAAGTTGTTCATCGACATCAGGTCGGCGCCGGTCTGCTTCGCGAAGTACAGGTCGTTGACCGCGAACGGGTTGTGCGTCTTGATGGCGGTCATCTGCGCGATCGTGCGTCCGGCCTGCTCGAGCGCGCGTTGCGCAGCCGGCACGGTCGCCTCGGGCATGTGCGCGAGCGCGGTGCGCGCCAGTCCGAATCCGTGCAGCCGCACCGCGATCTTCGGGTCGGTGGCGAGCTCGCGCGCCCGCTCGGCAGTGGCGACGATGATGGCGGCATTGCCGTCGGCCGGGTGCGTCTGGCCGCCGAAGGTGATGGAGCCGCCCTCGGCGACCGGCCGCAGCCGCGCCAGCCCCTCGGGGGTGGATTGCGAGACGCCTTCGTCGGCCTCCAGCGTGCCCGCGCTCTTGCGGTAGCCGGGTGCCGGCACGTCGAACGGCAGCGTCATGAAACGCTTGAGGAACGCCGCGCCGTCGGCCAGCGCCTGGCGGTACTGCTCCTCGCGGCGCAGCACCACTTCGTGCTGCTCGGCGGTCGCGATGCCGTGCTTCTTCGCGACGTTCTCGGCGGTGGTGAGCATCGCGTGCGGACCGAGCGGATCGCAGCCGAAGTTGTCCATGACCCAGTCTTCGGCGGCGCCGGTGCCGCCGGGGCCGCGCGGGTTCGGGTAATAGAGGTGCGGACCGTTGGAGGTGCGGTCGCAGTTGATCGCCAGCGCGACGCCGGCCATGCCGACCTCGATCTCCTGGGCCGCCGCCAGCAAGGTCCGCACGCCGGTGGCGCACGCCTGCATCATCGTCGGGCCGCCGATCTGCCCGGCGCCGATCAGTCCGGCCAGCCACGGCAGGCCGTAGAACGAATGCTTCTGCGGTACCGAGATGCCCAGCACGCCGTAGTCGAACGCCTTGGGATCGATGTCGCGACGGGCCAGTTCGGCGCGCGCCACGTGCGCGCCGAACTCGATGCTGTTCAGGTTCGCGAAGCTGCCCTGCCAGCGCGCGAACGGCGTGCTCCAGTAGGCGCCATAGGGAATTTCGGCCTTGTAGCGCATGGCGGTTCCTCGTTGGGTCAGACGGTGGCGTGGTCCCGATCGAGACCGACGGCAGTGATGAACGCACGCTTGGCCTGGGTCAGGTGGTCACGCATGGCAGCGGCCGCCGCCTCGCCGTCACCGGCGCGCAGCGCCTCGGCGACGCGCTCGAAGCCGGCCAGCACGATCGCGCGAATCTCCGGATCGTCGAGCGTGAGCGCGCGGATGCGCTGCATGTGGTCGGCGTATTGCTCGATGACCCGCACCAGGCGCTGGTTCGGCACCAGCGCCAGCCAGGCGCTGCGGAAATGCACGTGGCTGTTGCGGAACGCCTCGGCATCACCGGCAAGGTGCGCTGCGCGTGCCTCGGCCAGCGCGGCCTCGATCGGCGCCCGCACGGCGGGGTCGGCAGTGCGCGTGGCCACGCTTCGCGTGGCGGCCGGTTCCATCAGGAAGCGTACTTCGTAGATCTCGTCGACGTCGGACAGCGTGAGCTCGGGCACCATGAAGCTGCGCCCGCCCGAGACCAGCAGTCCTTCGCTCGCCAGCCGGGCAAGCGCCTCGCGCACCGGGGTTCGAGAGACGCCCAGTTGGGTGGCCAGTTGGACTTCCTGCAGCGGCTGGCCGGGCGTGATGGCACCATCGCGCAGGTGCGCGCGCAGCGTGTGATAGACCTGCTCGCTCAGGGCGAGAGGGCGGTCTACGGGTTCCAGCGCCGCTGCCACGTTTGGTGCTCGATGGACGAAGACGAGGGGTGTGGATACTGTATACACAAGCCGGGGGCGTGTAAAGAGCGACCACTCCTGGGCGCCCCGACGGCAGCGATTCCGACAGCATCGATATAGTCGCGTCAGTACAGGCCCGAACCGGAGAAAGACACGCATGGCTGCACCGGAAGTGCTGTGGCGACCCGGCCCCGAGCGGGTGGCGCGCGCGGGAATCACCCGCTATCGCGATTGGCTGGCGCAAACCCGCGGCCTGACGTTTGCCGACTACGAGGCGCTCTGGTCATGGTCGGTCGAGCACCTGGAGGATTTCTGGGAATCGTTCCACCAGTGGGCGGGCGTGATCGCGCACAGCCCGTGCCGCAAGGTGCTGGACGGCCGCACGATGCCGGGGGCGCGCTGGTTCGAAGGCGAGACGCTGAACTATGCCGAGCACCTGCTGGCCCCGGCGCGAGCGCAGGCCGCCGCCGGGCGCCCGGCGCTGGTGTTCGAGTCCGAGCTGCAGCCGCGCACCGAGATCGGCTGGGAACAGCTGCGCGAGCAGGCCGGTGCGCTCGCCGCCAGCCTGAGGCGCGTCGGCGTCGTGAAGGGAGACCGCTGTGCCGCGTACATGCCGAACATTCCGCAGTCGGTGGTGGCCCTGCTGGCCACCACCAGCCTGGGCGCGGTGTGGTCGAGCGCATCGCCCGACATGGGGCCGGTGAGCGTGCTCGACCGCTTTCGCCAGATCGAACCGAAAGTGCTGTTCGCAGTCGACGGATACCGATACGGCGGCAAGGATTTCGACCGGCGCGACGTGGTGCGCGAACTGGTGCGCCAGCTGCCGTCGGTGCGCGCGGTGATCTTCGTGCCGTACCTGGACGTGTCGGCTTCGCTCGATGCAGTCGCCGCTGCGGACGCGCTTTTCGGCGGCGCGAGCGGCCGGGCGGACGAGGGCGGCGCCGTAAAGGTCGTGGACTGGGCGCAGGCGCTCGCCGAGCCGGCCGAATGCAGCTTCACGCCGGTCGCTTTCGACCACCCGCTGTGGATCGTCTATTCGTCGGGCACCACCGGCATGCCCAAGCCGATCGTGCACGGGCACGGCGGCTTCGTGCTGGAGACCTTGAAGACCAACCTGCTGCACCTGGACGTGGGAGCGGACGACCGCTACTTCTGGTTTTCGTCGACCAACTGGATCATGTGGAACCTGTGGGTGTCGACGCTGATGACCGGCGCGACGCTGCTGCAGTTCGACGGCAATCCCGGCCATCCCGACCTCGACACGCTGTGGCGCCTTGCCGAGCGCGAGCGACTGTCGTTCCTCGGCATCAGCCCGGCGTTCGTGCAGCTGTGCATGAAGGGGGGACTGAAGCCGCGCGAACGGTTCGACCTGTCGGCGTTGCGCACGGTCGGTTCGACCGGCTCGCCGCTCACCGTGGAGGCCTGCCGCTGGATCTACGCCGCGGTGCACCCCGACGTGATGCTCGCATCGATTTCCGGGGGGACCGACCCCGGCGCCGCGTTCCTCACGTCGTGTCCGGTCCTGCCGGTGTACGCGGGCGAGATGCAGTGCCGCACGCTGGGCGGTGCGATCCACGCGTACGACGACGACGGCAGGCCGGTGATCGGCCGGGTCGGCGAACTGGTGTGCGCTGAGCCGATGCCGTCGATGCCGCTGTACTTCTGGGGCGATGCCGACGGGCGCCGCTATTTCGAGAGCTACTTCGACGTGTTCCCCGGCCCCCCCAACGTCTGGCGCCACGGGGACTGGCTCGAATTGCACGCGCGCCCCGAGTCGGTAACCGCGACGATCTACGGCCGTTCGGATTCCACCATCAATCGCCACGGCATCCGCATGGGCACCAGCGAGCTGTATCGCGTGGTCGAGGAGTTCGCGGAAGTGGCCGATTCGCTGGTGATCGACCTGGAATATCTCGGCCGCGAGTCGTTCCTCGCGCTGTTCGTGGTGTTGCGCGAGCCGGGCACGGTGGCCGGGGTGGGCGCGAAGGGCACCGCGCCCGACGGCGCGTCGGCCGCGCGCGGGCAGACAGGCGTGTCGTCCGGGCTTCGCGAACGGCTGCTCGCGGCATTGCGCACGCGGTTGTCGGCGCGGCACGTCCCGAACGAGGTCTATGCGATTCCCGAAGTGCCGCGCACGATGTCGGGCAAGAAGATGGAAGTGCCGGTGAAGAAGATCCTGCTCGGCCAGCCGGTGGAAGCGTCCGTCAACCGCGATTCGATGGCGAATCCGGCATCCATCGACTGGTTCGTTGCGTTCGCGGCTGCGCGCGCGGGGTGAATCCACACGCGGCGGACGTGCCGCCAGCGCCTACTGACCTTGTGTTCGCTTCGCAGTCTGGACTGCAATCCGTGCGAGGCGCGTAACGACGCTGACCAGCGCCTTTTCCGCTTCGTCGAACAGCGCGCCCGCGGCCGTGCGCATCACCGCCTCGAGCGCTTCGCTCAGCGCCTCGAGCGGCCTCTGCGCAGCGACCAGCAGGTGAACCGGATCGGGCGAATCCGGCAGGTCGGCCTCCGGCGTTGCGGTGCCGGACGGCGCAATCGACGGCGACCCGACCAGATCGTCCAGGAGTCGTGCCGCTTCGTCGTCGCCCAGCGCACGAAGGCGGGCCGCGAGTGCGCGATGGCTGCCGGCGATCGCCGCTTCGCGCTGCGCGAGGAACGCGCGCAGTTCGCCGACCGATCCGATCGACACGGCGACGGGTGGCGCCTCGACGCCCGCCTGGCGGCGCTCGCGGTGCCAGGCTTCCCGACGCCAGCGACGCGTCAGCGCTGCGTGCCGCAGCTCCTCGATGCCCAGCCGCTCGGCTTCGACCCGCACGCGCGGATCGGTCGCGCGCGCCGCGAGGTAACTGTAGAGCGCGAACGCGCGCCGCTCGTTGTCGACCGCGATCGCGAACGCGCGATACGGTGTGAGCAGCGCACTGCCGGAAATTTCGTCCCAGGAATCGGACAGGTCGGGCGGCAGCTGCCAGGAGAACTTGCCTGGTTCCGGAATCGGCTCGCCCAGCGATTCAGCCCATCGCGCGACCGCGTCGGCATGCGCGCGCTCGTCTTCGAGCATGACCCTGAAGGCTGCAGCCGTGGCCAGCTCGCCGCGGCGCTCCATCGTCGCGGCGAGCGCTGCGTAGCGCTGCACCGATTCGCGCTCGATCGATGCGGCGATGCCGACCAGAACCGGCATGCTCACCGACTCGATCCCCGGGTCGCGCCCCAGCGGCGACGCGCGCATTATCTTCGTCTCCTGGGAAACATTGTTGACCGCGAGCAAGCGACGCTCGCTGGCCGTCTACAATAATCCCACAACGACAACGCAGGGGGATCGGTCTTGGCGGGCCGGGCGAGAATCCTGGCGTTCGCGACGCTGCTGCTTCTGGGCGTCGCCACGATCTGGTCGACCAACGCGACGGCGCAGTCCGGACCGGCAGGCCTCGGACAGTTCCTCGCTGCCGTCGCTGCGTCCGAGATCGTGCCCGGCGCGGACCGCTTCGGCCCTGTTCGAACCGATCCCGCGGTGGCGCCGGCCTACCGCGGCGATGCGCTGGTCGGCTACGCCTACCTGAATTCGCAATACGTCGACGCTGTCGGCTACTCGGGCAAGCCGATCCACATCCTGGTCGGACTCGACCCGCAAGGCACGATCGTTGGTGCGAAGCTCGTCGCGCACAGCGAGCCCATCGTGCTGATCGGCATTCCCGAGAAGCGCGTGGTCGCCTACCTGGCGCATTTCATCGGATACAACCCGATCCGCGCTGCGGCAGAGGGTCGCGGGCCACCGCACGCCGACATCGTCAGCGGAGCCACGGTGACCGTCCTGGTGATGGGCGAGAGCGTCGTGCGCTCGGCAGTGCGGGTGGCTCGCAGGCTGGGCCTGGGCGCCGCCGCCGCACCAGCGGCGGCGATGCGCGTGATCGACCCGCAGGCAGGTGCAGTGGCCGACTGGCCGACCATGTTGGGCGACGGAACGGTCGGGCATCTGCACTTGACCGTCGGCGAGGTCAACCAGGCCTTCGTCGATTCCGGCAACAAGGCCGCGGCCGCGCGACCCGAGGCCGGAGCACCCGGGCAGCCATTCATCGACCTGTACGCGGCGCTGGTGTCGCAGCCGGCGATCGGCCGCAGCCTGCTGGGTGAAGACGAATACGCCAATGTTGCGCGGATGCTCGCGCCGGGTCAGCAGGCGATCCTGGTTGCCGGCGAGGGCATCTATTCGTTCAAGGGCTCCGGTTACGTGCGCGGAGGCATCTTCGACCGGATCGAGCTGCTGCAGGGCCCCGAGACGATTCGCTTCCGTGACTACCTGCATCGCCGCGTCGGCGACCTGCGCGCGGCTGGAGCGCCGGCGTTCAGGGAGATCGGCGTCTTCCTGATTCCGCAGGGCTCGGAGTTCGATCCGGCGGCACCCTGGCGCCTGCAGCTTCTCGTGCAGCGCTCGGTCGGCGCGCTCGACAAGGCCTTCGTCACGTTCTCGCTCGACTACCGGCTACCTGATCGCTATACGAAGACCGTGCCGGCGCCGGCCGCTGCGGCACCGGCCGCCATCCCCGCTGCGCCGGCCGCGCCGGCCGGTACGCGCCCGGGGCCGGCGGCGGACGCCGCGGCAGGGCCGACGGCCCAGACGGGGGCGGGCGCGGCGGCAGCACCGGGGGCCGACGCCGCGATCGAGGCCGAGGGCCCGCGCGAACCGCTGTGGATGCGGATCTGGCGCAGCAAGGTCGCCGCGATCGCGATGCTCGGCGTGATGCTCGGTGCGCTGACGCTGATCTTCTTCTTCCAGGACATGCTCGTCCGGCGCGAGAAGCTCTTCGATCGCGTGCGTCTCGTCTACCTCGCGGTGACGCTGTTCTGGCTAGGTTGGGTGGCGCAGGCCCAGCTGTCGGTGGTCAACGTGCTCACCTTCGCGAACGCGCTGCGTTCGGGTTTCGAGTGGTCGCAGTTCCTGGTCGATCCGCTGATCTTCGTGCTGTGGTGCTCGGTGGCCGCTGCGCTGCTGTTCTGGGGCCGTGGGCCGTTCTGTGGCTGGTTGTGCCCGTTCGGCGCACTGCAGGAACTGTCGAACCGGGCAGCCCGCGCATTGAAGGTGCCGCAGCTGAAGATTCCGTGGGCGGTCCACGAGCGTCTGTGGCCGGTCAAGTACATCCTGTTCCTCGGCCTGTTCGGGGTTTCGCTCGGGTCGCTGGCCTACGCGGAGTTGTTGGCCGAGATCGAGCCGTTCAAGACCGCGATCGTGCTCAGGTTCATGCGCGAATGGTGGTTCGTCGCGTTCGCGCTCGCGTTGATCGTCGCGGGCCTGTTCGTGGAGCGGTTCTTCTGCCGCTACCTGTGCCCGCTCGGCGCGGCGCTCGCGATCCCCGGACGGATGCGGATGTTCGACTGGCTCAAGCGCTATCGCGAGTGCGGCAATCCGTGCATGCGCTGCTTCAACGAGTGTCCGGTCGAGGCGATCCATCCCGAAGGGCACATCAATCCCAACGAGTGCATATCGTGCCTGCATTGCCAGGTGCTGTATCGGCACGACTACAAGTGTCCGGTGCGGGTCCAGCGCCGGCTCAAGCGGGAGAAACGGGCGGCGCTCGGGTCGGCGTCGCCGCGCGGCGAACAATCCACGCCCGGTCCCGCCGCCGCGGGACCATCCGTCTGAGCGGACGTCGAAGCAATGTCCGCAATCCGAGCGTACAGGCGGCGCTCCAACCGGGAAAAGAGGGAGAGCGAAGATGGCTGACGACAAGAACCGCAACGGGTTGCCCGACCAGGATCGCCGCGCAATGCTGGGCGGCGGCGCGAAAGCGGTGGCGCTTGCCGCAGGTGGCGGGCTGCTGACTGCCTGCGGCGAGAAGGCGCCCGCGCCGAAACCGGAGCAGGCCGCGGCGCCGTCGGCACCGGCACAGGCGCCGGCGCCGGCCGCGCCATCGCCGGTCGCCGCGGCGATCGCCAAGACCCACGTCGGGCCGGGCGAGCTCGACGAGTACTACGTGTTCTTCTCGAGCGGCCAGTGCGGCGAGCTGCGCATCGTCGGCCTGCCGTCGATGCGCGAGCTGATGCGCGTGCCGGTGTTCAACCGCTGCAGCGCGACCGGCTGGGGCCAGACCAACGAGAGCCTGAAGATCCTCACCGAGGGCCTGACGCCCGAGACCCGCAAATACCTGGCGTCGCACGGCGGCACCTACTTCAATGGCGACCTGCACCATCCGCACATGTCGTTCACCGACGGCACCTACGACGGTCGCTACGTGTTCATGAACGACAAGGCGAACACGCGCGTGGCCCGGGTGCGCTGCGACGTGATGAAGTGCGACAAGATCATCGAGCTGCCCAACCAGCACACGGTGCACGG
>CAZBTE010000056.1:971-10677 GCA_964494665.1 uncultured Limnobacter sp. | reverse complement strand
ACACGTCCTTGAACTGCACCATGCCGCTGTTGGTGAACAGCAGCGTGGGGTCGTTGGCCGGCACCAGCGGGCTCGAGGCGACGATCGTGTGCCCCTTCGATTCGAAGTAGCGCAGGAATTTCTCTCTGATCTCGGCCGAGTTCATGGACTGTCTGGTCAGGCGTTCGGAATGCAGCGGTTTGATTTTTCAGCGGAATTTGCGATTCTACCGAAATGCGGGCGCATCAACGGCCTCGCCGCTCCCACTCCAACCACCGCAACGATCCGCCACCGATGAAAGCCGCGCTGCAGGGAATCCGCGTCCTCGATCTCAGCCGCGTGCTCGCCGGCCCGTGGTGCACGCAGAACCTGGCCGACCTCGGCGCCGACGTGATCAAGGTCGAGCGTCCCGGCGCCGGCGACGACACGCGCGCCTGGGGCCCGCCGTTCCTGAAGGATCGCGACGGCCGCGACACGACCGACGCTGCCTACTACCTGGCCGCCAACCGCAACAAGCGCTCGGTGGAGATCGATCTGGCGTCGCCGGCCGGCCAGCGGGCGGTGCGCGAGCTCGCGCTGCTCAGCGACGTGGTGGTCGAGAACTACAAGGTCGGCCAGCTGAAGAAGTACGGGCTCGACTACCCCAGCCTCGCCGCGCTCGCGCCGCGCCTCGTTTACTGCTCGGTGACCGGCTTCGGACAGACCGGTCCCTGGGCGCACCGGCCGGGCTACGACTTCATGATCCAGGCGGTGGGCGGGCTGATGTCGATCACCGGCGAGGCCGACGACCGCCCCGGCGGCGGGCCGCAGAAGGTCGGCGTGGCGGTGTCGGACCTGATGACCGGCATGTACGCGACGCAGGCAGTGCTGGCGGCGCTGCTGCACCGGGAGCGCACCGGCGAAGGCCAGTACATCGACGTGGCGCTGCTCGACGTGCAGGTGGCGATGCTGGCCAACATGAACAGCAACTTCCTGGTGAGCGGCCAGCCGCCGAAGCGCTGGGGCAACGCGCATCCGAACATCGTGCCTTACCAGGCTTTTCGCGCTTCCGACCAGTGGCTCGTGCTGGCAGTGGGCAACGACGAGCAGTACCGCCGCTTCTGCGAACTGGGCCAGCGCCCCGACCTGCACCGCGACGAACGTTTCGCGCGCAATCGCGACCGCGTGCGCAACCGCGAGACGTTGGTGCCGCTGCTGGCCGCGCTGATCGCCGAGCACCCGGCCGCATGGTGGCTCGAAGGCCTGGAGCGCGCCGGCGTGCCGTGCGGTCCGATCAACGACCTGGCGCAGGTATTCGACAACGAGCAAGTGCGCGCGCGCGGCATGCGCGTGGACGTCGATCGCGACGACGCCGGTCCGGTGCCGCTGGTCGGCAGCCCGCTGAAGATGAGCGCCACGCCGCCCACCGCCCGGATCGCTCCGCCAAGGCTGGGCCAGCACACCGACGAAGTGCTGCGCGAGCTGCTCGGTTACGACGCCGCGGCGATCGCCGCAGTGCGCGGCAGGCGCGCGAGCTGAGTACGCGTGTACCGGGTTTCCGGCCGCGCCGGGCCACGGCTGGGCGGATCGCGGGTGACGGACGTGCAGGTATCATCGTCGCCGCCCTCTTCCGACGGAGACTCCGCATGAGCCCGCACACCCCGATCGTCACGATGCGCCGCCGTTTCGCTGCACTCGGTGCCCTGCTGCTGGCCGGCACGCTGGCTGTGCCCGCCGCGCCGGCGATCGCACAGACCTGGCCCACGCGGCCGATCCGCTTCGTGGTGCCTTACCCGCCTGCCGGTCCGCTGGACCAGGTGGCGCGCGCGCTCGCCGAGCAGTTGCGCGGGCCGCTGGGGCAGCCGCTCGCGGTGGAGAACCGGCCCGGCGCCGGCGGCAACATCGGCGCCGACCTCGTGGCCAAGGCCGCACCGGACGGCTACGCGATCGTGATGGGAGCCGTGGCCACGCACGCGATCAACCCGTACCTGTACGCGAAGATGCCCTACGACGCGAATCGGGACTTCACGCCGATCACGCGCATCGCGATCGTTCCCAACGTACTGGTGCTCAACCCCGCAACTGCCGAGAAGCTCGGCGTTCGCAGCGTCGGCGACCTGATCGATCATGCGCGTCGCAATCCGGGCAAGCTGAACTATGCCTCGGGCGGCAATGGAAGCGCCGGGCATCTCGCGGGCGAACTGCTCGAGGCACAGGCAGGCGTGAGCATGGTGCACATCCCGTACGGCGGCGCGGCGCCGGCGCAGCTCGGCCTGCTCTCCGGGCAAACCGACCTGATGTTCGACAACCTCGCCTCGGCCGCACCGCAGATCCGGGCCGGAAAACTGAAGGCGTTCGCAGTCACGACCGCGCAACGCAGCAGCTTCTTCCCCGACCTGCCGACGATCGCCGAGAGCGGGCTGAAGGACTTCGACATCAGCACGTGGTTCGGCGTGTTCGCGCCGGCTGGCACGCCGGCACCGATCGTCGAGCGACTGAGCGCGGAATTCACCAAAGCGCTCGCGAGCCCGGAAATCCGTGAACGGCTGGCGAGGATGGGGGCCGAGCCGGCACCGATGAGCCCCGAGGCCTTCCGCAACTTCGTGCGCGCCGAGCAGGCCAAGTACGAGCGCATCGTGAAGACATCCGGCGCGCGCATCGAGTAGGCGAGGCCGGGGCGTGGCCGCCGATTGCGGAATTGACGCTTGGTCGTACCACGGCAACCACACTAAGATGACGGGCTTTCGCGCGCGCCCCCAGGGCAACAGCGAGGCGCCAGCCTGACGAACAACGCGGAGACGATCTCGATGCGCATTCGCAACCACCGGGACTTCTGGTCCGGGATCATGTTCCTGGTCATGGGGGTGCTGTTCGTGATCTTCTCGCAGGCCTACCAGCTGGGCACGCCGGCGCGGATGGGCCCCGGGTTCTTTCCGACGATGCTGGGCGTGCTGATGGCGCTGCTCGGGCTGGTCATCGTGTGGGTGTCAGCGGCGCGCACCAACAGCGAGACGCGTCTCGAGGGCGTGGGCTGGCGCGAACTGTTCCTGGTCCTGGTCTCGGTGGGGGTGTTCGCGGCGACGCTGCCTTCGCTCGGCATGGTGGTGGCGATCGGGCTGCTCATCCTGATCTCGGCACTGGCTAGCCACGAATTCAGCTGGAAGGAGACGCTGATCGAGGCCGTCGTACTGCTGGCGATGTCGTGGCTGGTCTTCATCAAGGGCCTGGAGCTGCAGTTCCCGGTCTGGCCGAAGTTCCTGACCCAGTAGACGCAAGGCGCCAAGATCATGGAACTGTTCTCGAACCTTGCGCTGGGCTTCGCCACCGCGCTCACGCTGGACAACATCTTCTACTGCTTCCTCGGCGTGCTGCTGGGCACGTTGATCGGCGTGCTGCCGGGCATCGGGCCGCTGGCCACGATCGCGATGCTGCTGCCGATCACCTACCGGATGTCCGACCCGACCACGGCGCTGATCATGCTGGCCGGCATCTACTACGGGGCGCAGTACGGAGGCTCGACCACCGCCATCCTCGTGAACCTGCCGGGCGAGACGTCATCCGTGGTCACCACGCTCGACGGCTACCAGATGGCACGCCAGGGTCGCCCCGGTCCGGCGCTGGCGATCGCGGCGATCGGCTCGTTCTTCGCCGGCACCGTGGCCACGCTGCTGATCGCCGGCTTCGCGCCGCCACTGGCGGAAGTGGCATTCAAGTTCGGGCCGGCCGAGTACTTCTCGCTGATGGTGCTGGGCCTGATCGCCGCAGTGGTGCTGGCACACGGCTCGATCCTCAAGGCGCTGGCGATGGTGGTGTTCGGGCTGCTGATCGGCATGGTCGGCACCGACGTGAACTCGGGCGTGGCACGCTTCTCGTTCGACATCCCGGAACTCACCGACGGCATCGAGTTCGCCGTGGTGGCGATGGGCATCTTCGGCTTCGGCGAGATCATCTTCAACCTCGAGCAGCGCGGCAGCCGCGAGGTGTTCACCCGCAAGGTCGGGCGGCTGCTGCCCAGCATGGCCGAGTTCAAGGCGTCGCTTGCACCGATCGCGCGCGGCACCGCGCTCGGTTCGTTCCTCGGCATCCTGCCCGGCGGCGGCGCGGTGCTCTCGTCGTTCACGTCGTACGCGATCGAAAAGAAGATATCGAAGACGCCGGAGCGCTTCGGCAAGGGGGCGATCGAGGGCGTGGCCGGCCCTGAGTCGGCCAACAACGCGGGCGCGCAGACCTCGTTCATCCCGATGCTCACGCTGGGCATTCCCACCAACGCGGTGATGGCGCTGATGGTCGCGGGCATGATGATCCACAACATCCAGCCCGGCCCGCAGGTGATGACCAGCAACCCGGACCTGTTCTGGGGCCTGATCGCCTCGATGTGGCTCGGCAACATGATGCTGGTGGTGCTGAACCTGCCGCTGATCGGGATCTGGATCAAGCTGCTCACGGTGCCCTACCGGATCCTCTATCCGGCCATCCTGCTGTTCTGCTGCGTGGGCGCGTACTCGGTGAACAACAACGTGTTCGACGTGTTCATGACGATCCCGTTCGCGATCCTCGGCTACGTGTTCCGCAAGCTCGACTGCGAACCCGCGCCGCTGCTGCTCGGGCTGGTGCTGGGCAAGCTGATGGAGGAATACCTGCGCCGCGCCATGACGATCTCGCGCGGCGACTGGTCGGTGTTCGTCACGCGCCCGCTGTCGGCCACGCTGCTGGCACTCGCTCTGATACTGCTGGTGATCGTCTTCCTGCCGGCCATAGCCAGGAAACGCGAAGAGGCCTTCGCCGAGGAAGACACCTGACGGGCGCACAATGGCGGTCGGGTCGCTGCGCGCCAGCTTCGGAGGCGCGTGCGCCGGCGCACCCCCCGATCCGAGGAGCTCGAGCATGAACAACCGCAACTACGATCCGATCGAGCCACGCAAGGTGGCGTTCCTCGGCCTCGGCGTCATGGGTTATCCGATGGCCGGCCACCTCCGGCGCGCCGGCCATGACGTCACCGTCTACAACCGCACCGCCTCGAAAGCCGACCAGTGGGCCGGCGAGTACGCGTCGGCGAACGCGGGCGTCACGGCGCCCACGCCGCGGCAGGCCGCGCATGGCGCCGACATCGTGTTCGCCTGCGTGGGCAACGACGACGACCTGCGCTCGGTCGTGCTGGGCGAGCACGGCGCATTTGCCGGCATGCAGCCGGGCGCCGTGTTCGTCGATCACACCACCGCGTCGGCGGCGGTCGCACGCGAGTTGCACGAGGCGGCCCGGCATCACGAACTGCACTTCGTCGACGCCCCGGTCTCGGGCGGCCAGGCCGGCGCGGTCAACGGCGCGCTCACCGTGATGTGCGGCGGCGAACAGCCGGTGTTCGAACGCATCCGCCCGGTGGCGATGGCGTTCGCGCGCGCGTGCACGCTGGTGGGCGGCCCAGGAGCGGGCCAGCTTGCGAAGATGGTCAACCAGATCTGCATCGCCAGCCTGCTGCAGGGCCTGTCCGAAGCAATCAACTTCGGGCAGGCCGCCGGCCTCGACATGAAGCTCGTGCTCGAAGTGATCGGCAAGGGCGCGGCGCAATCGTGGCAGATGGACAATCGCGGCACCACGATGGTCGAAGACCGGTTCGATTTCGGCTTCGCGGTCGACTGGATGCGCAAGGACCTGGGCCTGTGCCTGGACGAGGCGCGGAGCAACGGCGCTGCGCTGCCGGTGACCGCGCTGGTCGACCAGTTCTACGGCGATGTGCAGCGCATGGGCGGCGCGCGCTGGGATACGTCGAGCCTGATCAGGCGGTTGCGCAAGTCCGCCTGAGGCGCCCGCACCACGACTTACAGATGGAGTCCTCACGATGACCTACCAGACCACGGCCTCGGGCCTGCAGTACGAAGACGTCACGCATGGCAGCGGCGAAGAAGCGCGCGCCGGCCAGCACGTGCGCGTGCATTACACCGGCTGGCTCTACGAGAACGGCCAGGCGGGCCGCAAGTTCGATTCGCGCAAGGACCGCGGCGATCCCTTCTCGTTCCCGCTCGGTGCGGGCAACGTGATCCGCGGCTGGGATGAAGGCGTGGCGGGCATGAAGGTAGGCGGCACGCGGCGGCTGCTGATTCCGCCGCAGCTGGGCTACGGTGCGCGTGGCGCCGGCGGCGTGATCCCCCCGAACGCGACGCTGCTGTTCGAAGTCGACCTGCTCGGCGTCTGACGCGGCGCGGCCGATGAGCGAACCGGCGTCCGATTCCCCGCGTCCCACTGCGCAGGGAAACTTCATCCGCGCGGTCATCGACGAGGACCTGCGCACCGGCAAGCACGAACGCCGGCGCTGGGGCGGCGCGCCGGGTCCGCTCGAACGGCACCGCGACGCCGCACCCGACCTGGCGCCGGTGCGCACGCGCTTTCCGCCCGAGCCCAACGGCTACCTGCACATCGGTCACGCGAAGTCGATCTGGCTGAACTTCGGGCTCGCGCTCGACTACGGGGGACGTTGCCACCTGCGCTTCGACGACACCAACCCGGAGAAGGAGGAGCAGGAGTACGTCGACTCGATCATCGAGGCCGTGCGCTGGCTCGGCTACGAGTGGCGCGACGAACAGGAAGACAACCTCTACTTCGCCAGCGACTACTTCGACGAGTTCTACCGGATGGCCGAGTGGCTGATCGAGGCCGGCCACGCCTACGTCGATTCCCAGAGCGCCGAAGCGATGCGCGACGCGCGCGGCACGCTGACCGAGCCGGGACGCGAGTCGCCCTTCCGCCGGCGCACGGCGCAGGAGAGCCTGCACCTGTTTCGCGAGATGCGCGACGGCAAGCACGCTGAAGGCACGCACGTGCTGCGCGCGAAGATCGACATGGCCTCGCCCAACATGAACATGCGCGATCCGGCGTTGTACCGGATCCGCTTCGCCGCGCACCATCGTACCGGCGACAAGTGGTGCATCTACCCGATGTACGACTACGCGCATCCGCTCGAGGATGCGCTCGAGAACATCACCCACTCGATCTGCACGCTGGAGTTCGAGGATCACCGTCCGCTCTACGACTGGCTGCTCGAGCGGCTCGCCGAGGGCGGGTTCTTCGCGCCGCCGCTGCCGCAGCAGATCGAGTTCGCGCGACTGAACCCCACCTACACCGTCACCAGCAAGCGCAAGCTCAAGCAGCTGGTCGAACTGGGGCTGGTCGACGGCTGGGACGACCCGCGCATGCCGACGCTCGCCGGGCTTCGCCGGCGCGGCTATACCCCCGAGGCCATCCGCCTGTTCTGCGAACGTTCGGGCGTCTCCAAGGCGAACTCGTGGATCGAGATGGGCGCGCTGGAGCAGGCGCTGCGCGACGACCTCGAAGGCAAGGCGCCGCGCGCCATCGCGGTGCTCGACCCGCTCAAGCTGGTGATCGACAACTGGCCCGCCGGTCGCACCGAACCCTGCGAAGCGCCGGTGCATCCGCAGCGCCCGGAGCTCGGCCGGCGCCGTTTCCCGTTCGGGCGCGAACTGTGGATCGAGCGCGAGGACTTCGCCGAGCAGCCGCCCAAGGGCTTCTTCCGGATGTTCCCCGGCAATCGGGTGCGGCTGCGCTACGGCTACGTGGTCCAGTGCACCGGTTGCGAGAAGGACGAGAGCGGACAGGTGGTCGCGGTGCACGCCGAGGTCTTCGAGGATTCGAAGTCGGGCACGCCGGGATCCGACGCCTACAAGGTGAAAGGCAACCTGCACTGGGTCAGCGTCGACGCGGCGGTAGACGCCGAGGTGCGCCTGTACGACCGCCTCTTCGACCAGCCGCACCCCGACGCCGGCGGGCGCGACTTCCGCGAAGCGCTCAACGCCCGCTCCAAGCGCGTGATTCGTGCCAGGCTCGAACCTTCGCTCGCGAGTGCGTCGCCCGAGGCGCACTATCAGTTCGAGCGGCACGGCTACTTCGTCGCCGACCGCGTCGATTCGCGACCCGGCGCACCGGTGTTCAACCGCGCGGTGACACTGAAGGATTCCTGGGGCGGCGGTCGCTGAGCGACGGCGCACGCCGCGTCACGCGACGCGCGCGCGCCACGATCAGCGCCCGAGCACCGCGTCGCCAACGAACGGGTTGCTCGCGCGCTCGTCGCCGAAAGTCGACATCGGCCCATGCCCCGGCACGAACGCGACGTCGTCGCCGAGCGGCCACAGCTTGTCGACGATCGATTGCAGGAGTGTCGCGTGATCGCCGCGCGGGAAGTCGGTGCGCCCGATCGATCCCTGGAACAGCACGTCGCCGACGAGTGCCAACCGGCTCGGCGCGTGGAAGAAGACCACGTGCCCCGGCGTGTGGCCCGGACAATGAAGCACCTCGAGCGCCTGCTCACCGAACGACACCGTATCGCCGTCCTCCAGCCAGCGGTTCGGCTCGAAGACCGCCAGCCGCGGGAAACCGAACATCTTGCCCTGGTCGGGCAACTGCTCGATCCAGAACCGGTCCTCGCGCTGCGGCCCCTCGATCGGCACGCCGTGGCGTTCGGCGAACTGCCCGGCCTGCCCGCAATGGTCGATGTGACCGTGCGTGAGGAACACCTTCTCGAGCGCGGCGCCTTCGCTGCGCAGCGCCGCGTCGATGCGGTCGAGATCGCCGCCGGGATCGATCGCAGCCGCCTTGCCGGTGCGCTCGCACACCAGCACCGAGCAGTTCTGCATGAAAGGGGTGACGGGAACGATCAGCAGCTTCATGCGCGCATTATCGCGCGGCCGGCCCGGTTTTCCTCGTGCGCCAGGCGTGACGGGTCAGCAACTCGAGCGGGATCGTGCGCAGCGCGGCCTCGTGCGTCGCTTCGAGCACCACCGGCGGAGCCACGCCCGCCTGGTACGCCTCGAGCCAGCGTGCCGCGCACAGGCACCAGCGATCGCCGGGCTTCAATCCGGCGAAGCGCCAGCGCGGCTGCGGCGTCACCAGGTCGTTGCCGTGCGCCACCGAGAACGCGAGGAATTCCTCGGTGACGCGCGTGCACACGGTGTGCTCGCCGATGTCGTCGGGACCCGTCTCGCAGCAGCCGCTACGCAGGAAACCGGTGAGCGGATCGAACGAGCACGCCTGCAGCGTGCCGCCGAGCACGTTTCGCGGGAGCTGGTCGTCGGAGGACATGGTCGCGCGGGTGGCCTGAGCCGGAATCGTGGATCGCCGTTCTCTTATACCATCAGGGGCGAGACCCTTTCACCTTCGAACCTCAACCTTCGGAACGTTCGCTCGCCGGCGCAGCGCCGCGCGCGGCGTGCCGGCCACACGACGACGACGATGCCCGCACCGTTTCCCGCCCATCCGCCGATCGTCGAACTGCTCGCCGCGTTCCAGCGAGGCGAGCGCACGCCGCGGGACGTCGCGCAAGAGTGCCTTGCCGCAATCGACGCGCACGACGGCGCGGTCAACGCGCTGCCGACGCGCGTCGAGCGCGCACAGGTGCTGGCGCGTGCCGAGGCGCTGGGACGCCGCATCGCCGCCGGCGAACCGGTCGGCCCGCTCGCCGGACTGCCGTACTGCGCCAAGGACATGCACCGCACCGCCGGGCTGCGCACCACTTTCGGCTCGCCGATCTTCGCCGATCACGTGCCTGCGACGAACGACCCGGTGGTGCAGCGCCTGCTCGACGCCGACGCGCTGCTGACCGCCAAGTCGAACACGCCCGAATTCGCCGCCGGCTCGCAAACCTTCAACCCGGTGCTCGGCACCACACGCAATCCGTTCGACACGACACGCACCGTGGGCGGCTCGTCGGGCGGCGGCGCGGCCGCGCTGGCATGCGGAATGA
>CAZBTE010000056.1:0-961 GCA_964494665.1 uncultured Limnobacter sp. | reverse complement strand
GAGCCTGCGCAATCCGGCTTCCTTTTGCGGCGTGGTCGGACTGCGGCCTTCGTCACGTGCCGAGCCCGCACTGGGCAACGGCGGCGCCAATGCGTTCGGCACGCTCAACCAGGTCGGCGCGATGGCCACGCGCGTGGCCGACCTGCGCTGCATCGAGCGCGCCATCCGCGCACCGCGCACGCGCCAGCCGCTTGCGCAGTGGCTTGCAGGATTGCAGGCCGAGGAGGCGGCACGCCGTACGCGCGCCGAACGGGGGCTGCGACTCGCGTGGTCGATCGACTGCAGCGGGACGATGGCGGTCGGGGCGGCGGTGCGCGGCGCGATCGAGCGCGCCATCGCGTGCCTGCGCGAGCGCGGTGTCGAGCTGGTCGAAGCCCACCCCGACTTCGACGGTGCCGACGCGTGCTTCCAGGTGCTGCGCGGCGAATACTTCGTCGAGAACTTCGGCGAACTGTATCGCGAGCACCGCGCACTCATGAAGGACACGGTGGTCTGGAACATCGAGCAGGGGCTGGCGCTGACAGCCGAACGGATCGCGGCGGCGGCGCGCGCGCGTTCGGCGATCTTCGCGCGCGTGGCGGCATTCATGCGCGACTTCGACGCGTGGTTGCTGCCCACTGCGCAGGTGCTGCCGTTCGCGCACGACATCGCCTACCCGATGCAGATCGACGGCCGGCGGCTGGGCACCTACATCGACTGGGTCGCGAGTTGCTACTGGATCACCGTCAGCGGCCATCCGGCACTGACGATTCCGGCCGGCTTCGCCTCCGATGCGCCGGGGGAGTCGCTGCTGCCGGTCGGCCTGCAGCTGGTCGGGCGATTCGACGGCGACGAGGCGCTGCTGGACGTGGGCGAGCGCGTCGAGCAGATGCTTGCGCCGCTCGGCACGCAGCGTCCGGCGCTCGCGACGTAGCCGGCGGGGTCGGCATGCGAAGCTGGCATGGGCCGTTCCCGGCCTGCG
>CAZBTE010000055.1:0-10863 GCA_964494665.1 uncultured Limnobacter sp. | reverse complement strand
GCGTGGCATGCCGCCGCGCCGCCCGCAACGGTCGGGCGCAATAGCGGTGCCTCGCGACGGCAGCGCGCGTCGGCCCACGGGCAGCGCGGGTGAAACGTGCACCCTGGTGGCGGCGCGAGCGGATTGGGTACTTCTCCCGCCACGGGCGTGCGCGCGCGCCCGGTCATCGCGATGTCGGGAATCGCATCGAGCAGCATGCGCGTGTACGGATGCTGCGGCATCGTGAACAGCGCGGTCTTCGGCGCGAGTTCGACGATGCGCCCGAGGTACATCACGCCGACGCGGTCGCTGACGTGGTGCACGACCGCCAGGTTGTGCGAGATGAACAGGTAGGTGAGCCCTTCCTGGCGCTGCAGCTCGCGCATCAGGTTCAGCACCTGCGCCTGCACCGACACGTCCAGTGCCGACGTGGGCTCGTCGCAGACCAGGAAGTCGGGCTGCGAGGCGAGCGCGCGGGCGATCGAGATACGCTGGCGCTGCCCACCGGAGAACTGGTGCGGGAACCTGTCGGCGTCGGGCGCCGCCAGCCCCACCTGTTGCAGCAGTGCGGCCACGCGCGCGCGGATCGCGTCCTCGCCTTCGACCAGGCGATGCACGCGGATCGGCTCGGCAACGATCTCCGCGACCTTCCAGCGCGGATTCAGGCTCGCGTACGGATCCTGGAAGATCATCTGCATGCGTCGGCGCAGCGCCGCGGCCTGCGAGCCGCCCGTGCGCGACAGGTCGTGTCCGTCGAAGCGCACCGTGCCGCGCGTGGGCGTGTACAAACCCACCAGCATGCGCGCCACGGTCGACTTGCCGCAGCCCGATTCGCCCACCAGTGCCAGCGTTTCCCCGCGCGCGATCGCGAAGCTCACGCCGTCGACCGCGTGCAGCAACAGGCGCGGCCTGCGCTCCAGCACGCGATTGAGCCAGGGCGGCGAGACGTCGAACACCTTGGCGATGTCGTCGACCTCGACCAGCGCGCGCTGCTTGCCATCGGTGGTCATCTGCGCGCTCCGGTCGCCGGCTCGCGCGCTGCGTGCGACGCGGTGACGACCCGCGCCGCCTGCCCGTGCAGCCAGCACGCTGCCTTCGAGGTGCCGGCATCGATCAGGTCGGGGCGTCGCTCGCGGCACTCCGGCATCACGCGCGGGCAGCGCGGGTTGAACGCGCAGCCGGGCGGAATCGCGTTCAGTCGCGGCATCGCGCCGTCGATCTGCGCCAGGCGCTCGCGCTCCTGCGCGATCGACGGAATCGAGCCCATCAGCCCGACCGTGTACGGATGCTGCGGACGATGGATCACGTCGGACACCGGGCCGACCTCGGCGATGCGCCCTGCGTACATCACCGCCACGCGGTCGGCGGTTTCGGCGATCACGCCCATGTCGTGCGTGACCAGCATCACCGCGGTGCCGTTCTCGCGGCACAGGGCCTTGAGCAGCGAGATGATCTGGGCCTGGATCGATACGTCCAGCGCGGTGGTCGGTTCGTCGGCAACGATCAGGTCGGGGCCCGCGGCCAGCGCCAGCGCGATCACCACGCGCTGGCGCATGCCACCGGAGAACTGGTGCGGGTAGTGGTCGATGCGCGCCTCGGCGGCAGGAATGCCGGTGGCCTGCAGCAACTCGATCGCGCGCACACGGGCCTGCGCCGCGCCCAGGCCCAGGTGCAGCTCGATCGTCTCGGTGAGCTGTCGCCCCACCGTGTACAGCGGATTGAGCGAAGTGAGCGGATCCTGGAAGATCGCGCCGATGTGGCGGCCGCGCAGCATGCGCATCGCGTCGGCCGGCAGGTTGTCGATGCGCCGGCCCGAGAGCAGGATCTCGCCACCGGCGATGCGCCCCGGGGGTTCGAGCAGGCCGATGATCGCCGCGCCGGTCAACGACTTGCCTGCGCCCGATTCGCCGACCACGCCGAGCACCTCGCCGGGCGCAATCGAGAACGACACGTCGTCGATCGCCAGCAGCGTACCGCGGCGCGTGGGGAACTCGACGCGCAGGTTGCGCACCTCCAGGAGGGGAAGCGGGAAGGCAGAAGGGGGAAGGGCGGGCATGGCGTGGCGATCGCTGCGGCGTTGCAGGTTCAGCGCAGCTTCGGGTTGAGCGCGTCGCGCAGCCAGTCGCCGAGCAGGTTCACCGACATGCACAGCAGCACCAGTGCCAGGCCGGGGAACACCACCAGCCACCATTCTCCCGAATAGAGGAAGTTGTTGCCGGTGTTGATCATCGTGCCCAGCGACGGCGAGGTCGGCGGCACGCCGACACCGAGGAACGACAACGTCGCCTCGGTGATGATCGCCTGAGCCACGTTGATCGTCGCGATCACCAGCACCGGGCCGAGCACGTTGGGCAGCACGTGTCGCGTCATGATGCGCCATGGCCGCACGCCGATCACGCGCGCGGCCTGTACGTACTCGCGGTTCTTCTCCACCAGCGTCGAGCCGCGCACGGTGCGCGCGTACTGCACCCAGTTGGCCAGCCCGATCGAGCCGATCAGCACGGCAATCGCGAGCCAGTCGTCGTGCGTGCCTGCCGGCAGGATCGCGCGCACCGAGCCGTCGATCAGCAGGGCGATCAGGATCGCCGGGAACGAGAGCTGCACGTCGGCCACGCGCATGATGAAGGCATCGAGCCGCCCGCCGACGTAGCCCGACAGCAGGCCCAGCCCGACGCCAAGCAGCATCGCCAGCAGCACCGACGCCACGCCCACCAGCAGCGAGATGCGCGACCCGTAGAGGATCGTCGACAGGACGTCGCGTCCCTGGTCGTCGGTGCCGAGCACGAACCTGCGCAGTCCTTCGGCCTCCCATGCCGGCGGCAGCAACGAATCGTTCAGCGACAGCGACGCGAGGTCGAACGGCCGGTGCGGCGCCACCCACGGCGCGAACAGCGCGCCGGCGATCATGGCCGCTGCCACGATCGCCGCCCCGATCGCCACCGGGCTGGTGCGGAAGCTGTACCAGACGTCGCCGTCCAGGAAGCGCCGCACAGCACCTATTTCAGGACCACCCATTTGAAGTAGTTGAAGTTGTCGGGCAACTGCACCAGTGACACGTTCTTCCTCATGCCCCACGCGAGCGCCTGCTGGTGCAGCGGGATGTGCCCGACCTCGTCCTGGTGCAGCTTGAACGCCTCGGCGATCATCGCGTTGCGTTTGTCCTGGTCGGTTTCGGATTGCACCAGCCGGGCCAGCTCGTCGAGCCGCGCGTTGCTGTAACCCCCCAGGTTGAACTGCCCGCGCCCCGACGCATCGGGCGTTCCGAGAATCGCGTTCAGCACGTTGTGCGAATCGTAGGTACCGGGGGTCCAGCCGAGGAGGTAGAACGAGGTGTTGCGCGACAGGATCTTCGGGAAGTAGGTGGCCTTGGTCTCGGCCTCGAGGTTGATCTTCACGCCCACGCGCGCGAGCATGCCGGCCAGTGCCTGGCAGATCTCGGCGTCGTTCACGTAGCGGTCGTTCGGGCAATTCAGCTTCACGTCGAACCCGTTCGGATAGCCGGCCTCGGCGAGCAGCTTCCTCGACGCATCGGGGTCGTACGGAAGGCGCTTGGCCAGTGATTCCGGATATCCCCTGATGCCGGGCGCGACCATCAGCGCGGTCGGGGTGGCCGCGCCGCGCATGATGCGCGACGCGATGGCGTCGACGTCGATCGCCTGGTAGAACGCGCGGCGCACGCGCACGTCGCGAAACGGGTTCTTGCCCTTGACGCCGGAATGCAGCAGTTCGTCGCGCGCCTGGTCCAGGCCGAGGAAGATCGTGCGCAGTTCCGGTCCCTGCATCACCTCGAGGTTCGGGTTCTGCTTGAGGCGCGCCACGTCCTGCACCGGCACTGGCTGCATCATGTCGATCTCGCCGGAAATCAGCGCCGCCACCCGCGTGGCGTCGGCGCCGATCGGCGTGAACACCACTTCGTCGACGTTGCCCTCGATCCGGTCCCAGTACTTCAGGTTGCGCACCAGCACCGTGCGCACGCCGGGCTCGCGCGAGCGCAGCCGGAACGGCCCCGTGCCGTTGGCCCTGAACGACGCGGCGTTCTCCACGCCCTTGCGCTTGTCGACCGGTCGCTCGGCGCGGTTCTCCTCGCACCACTTCTTGCTCATGATGTAGACGAGCGAGATCACGTCGGGGAGGATCGGAAACGGGTTCTTCGTGACGATCTCCACCGTGCGGGCGTCCAGCTTGCGCACCTGCGCGATCTCGTTGGTGTACGCGCGCATGTCCGAGCCTTCGGCCGCCGCGCGCGCGAAGCTGAACACCACGTCGTCGGCGGTGAACGGCGTGCCGTCGTGGAACGTGACGCCGCGGCGCAGCTCGAAGCGCCATGCGGTCGGGCTGGTCTGGCTCCACCGGGCGGCCAGTCCGGGGACGAGCCCGAGTTTCTTGTCGTGCGCGACCAGGGCTTCGTAGATGTTGCCGGTGAACGAGAGCTGCAACGACTCGTTCAGCGAATGCGGGTCCATCGATATGGCGTCGCCCTGGTCGGCGATGCGGAACGTCTTGGCCTGGGCGCCCCCGATCGCGGTCGTGCCGATCGCGACGCCGACGGCGATAGCGAGCGCGAGCGTACGAAGCCTCGTCGCCGCGCTGCGCAGGTGCGTGCGGGTCATCGTGTGCCTCCTGTCGTCATGATGGTTGTCGTGGTGGTCATCGTGGTCCGCCCATGTACCGGCCGCTCACGCCATCGCTGCGAGCGGCATCGACCGCTCGGCCAGCCGCACGAACAGCGCGGCGCCCAGCGGCAGGATCGCGTCGTTGAAGTCGTAGCACGAGCTGTGCAGCAGGCAGCCGCTGTCGGCGCCGCCCTGGCCGATGCGGAAGTAGGCGCCGGGGCGCACGCGCAGCAGGTCGGCGAAATCCTCGGCGCCCATGCTCGCCTCGGGATCGCGCACGACGTTTTCGGCACCGACCAGCTCGTCGGCCACGCTCGCGCCGAACAGCGCCTCGCGATGGCTGTTGATCGTGGCCGGATAGATGCGCTCGTAGAGCAACTCGGCCTTGGCACCGAAGCCGGCGGCGATCGATTCGACGAGTGCGCGCAGGCGCCGCTCGACCAGGTCCTGCGTCTCGGGGCGGAAGCTGCGTACCGTGCCGACCAGCCTCGCCTCGCGCGGGATCACGCTCATCGCGCCCGGATGGCCGGCCTGGATCGCGCACAGGCTCACCACCGCGGAGTCGATCGGGCTCACGTTGCGCGACACGATCGACTGCGCGGCAGTGATGATGTGAGCGGCCACCAGCACCGGGTCGACCGTGAGGTACGGATGCGCACCGTGTCCTCCGTGGCCGGTGATCGTGATCGTCACGCGGTCGGCTGCCGCCATCATCGGGCCCGGGCGCACCGCGATCGTGCCGGGCGGCAGCGCCGGCCAGGTGTGCATCGCGTAGATCGTGTCGCACGGAAAGCGCTCGAACAGCCCGTCGTCGATCATCGCCTGTGCGCCGGCGCACCCTTCCTCGCCCGGCTGGAACACCAGGTGCGCGGTGCCGTCGAAATCGCGTCGCGCGGCGAGGTAGCGCGCAGCGCCCAGCAGCATCGTCACGTGGCCGTCGTGGCCGCAGCCGTGCATGACGCCCGCCTTGCGCGAGCGATGTGCCACGTCGTTGTCCTCGTGCATCGGCAGCGCGTCCATGTCGGCGCGCAGCCCGATGGTGCGGCTGCTGCGCGTCTGGCGACCGCGGATCACGCCGACCACGCCGGTGCGGCCGATGCCGCGGTGGACCTCGTCGACGCCGTAACGGCTGAGCTGGCGCGCCACCAGCTCGGCAGTGAAGTGTTCCTCGAACCCCAGTTCGGGATTGGCGTGCAGCGCGTGACGGACCGCGGTGAGCTCGCGATGCCAGCCGCGCAGCTCGGCGAGTGCCGCGTGGCTGCCGCGGGCGCCGGCGGCGGGTGCGGTGACGGTGGGATCGGCGGCGTTCATCGTGCGAATGGGTGGTCAGTGCGCGCCAGACACGCGTTCGGCGCGCAGCCGCGGATCGACGGCGAAGTAGAGCAGGTCGACGATCAGGTTGATCACGACGAAGACCAGCGCAATCAGGCACAGATAGGCAGCCATGATCGGGATGTCGGCGAACTGCACCGCCTGGATGAACAGCAGGCCCATGCCCGGCCACTGGAACACCGTCTCGGTGACGATCGCGAAGGCGATGATGCCGCCCAGCTGGAGCCCCGCAATGGTGATCACCGGAACCAGCGTGTTCTTCAGCGCGTGGCCGAAGTGCACGATGCGGTCGGGCAGGCCGCGTGCCCGTGCGAACTTGATGTAGTCGGTGCGCAGCACCTCGAGCATCTCCGAGCGGATCAGGCGCATGATCAGGGTCAACTGGAACAGGCACAACGTGATCGCCGGCAGCACCAGGTGCGCCAGTCCGTCCTTCGTGAGCAGGCCGGTGCTCCACCAGCCGATGTTCACCGTCTCGCCGCGCCCGTACGAAGGCAGCCATCCGAGCAGCACCGCGAACAGCAGGATCAGGAAGATGCCGATCAGGAAGGTGGGCAGCGACACCCCGACCAGCGATGCCGCCAGGAGCAGGTTGGACAGGAAGCCGCGCCGCCTGAGCGCGGTGTAGACGCCCAGCGGAATGCCCAGCGCCAGCGCCAGCAACGCCGCCGCCGCCGAGAGCTCCAGCGTGGCGGGAAAACGCTCGCGGATCAGCGTGGAGACCTTGCGGCCCTGCCGGTACGACAGCCCGAACTCGCCGCGCACCGCGTTGGACAGGAAGTGCGCGAACTGCACGTGAAACGGATCGTCCAGCCCGAGGTCGCGGCGCAGCTCGGCACGCTGCTCGGGCGTGGCGTCCTGGCCGAGCATCGAAAGCACCGGGTCGCCGACGTACTGGAACAGCGCAAAGGCGATGAATGCCACCACCAGCATCACCACCGCGGCCTGGAAGATGCGGCGGACGACGAAGGCGAGCATCGTCGCGGCTGGCCCTAGCGCTTCGCGAGCCAGCGTTCGGCCAGCCGCACCCAGTACGACGCGCCCAGCGGGATCAGAGCGTCGTTGAAATCGTAGTTCGGGTTGTGCAGCGTGCAGGGGCCCATCCCGTGGCCCGAAGCGCGATGATCGCCTTCGCCATTGCCGATGACGACGTAGCAGCCCGGTTTCTCGAGCAGGAAGTAGGCGAAGTCCTCCGAACCGAGCGTCGGCTCGAACTCGTGCACGTTGTCCTCGCCGACCAGTTCCTTCATCACTTCGCGGCAGAAGTCGGTCTCGCGCGCGTGATTGATCGTGGGCGGATAGTTGCGCGCGAACTCGAGCTCTGCGCTGCAGTCGAACGCCGCGGCCGTGTGCTCGACGATCGCGCGCATGCGCCGTTCGACCAGGTCGGTGGTCTCGACGGTGAAGGTGCGCAACGTGCCCTGGATCTCGGCGCTGTCGGGCACCACGTTGGTCGCCTCGCCGGCGTGGATCATCGTCACCGACAGCACCGCGGCATCGATCGGGCGCTTGTTGCGCGTGATGATCGTCTGCAGCGCCTGAACCACCTGGCACGCCACCGGCACCGGGTCGAGGCCGTCGTGCGGCAGCGCTGCATGCGAGCCGCGCCCGCGCACCGTGATGCGGAACTCGTTCGACGAGCCCATGACAGGACCGGCCTTGAGCGCGAACTGCCCGGCCTTCAGGCCCGGCCAGTTGTGCATGCCGAACACCGCCTGCATCGGGAATTTCTCGAAGATGCCGTCGCGGATCATTTCACGCGCGCCGCCACCGCCTTCTTCGGCGGGCTGGAAGATCAGGTAGACGGTGCCGTCGAAGTCGCGTCGGGTGGCGAAGTGCCGCGCAGCCGCCAGCAGCATCGCCACGTGCCCGTCGTGACCACAGGCGTGCATGCGCCCGGGCGTTTTCGACGCATGCGCGAAGCCGTTGAACTCGGTCATCGGCAGCGCGTCCATGTCGGCGCGCAGTCCGACCGCGCGCTCCGAGTCGCCGGCCTTCACGATTCCGACCACCCCGGTGCCGCCGAGCCCGCGATGCACCGGAATGCCCCATTCGGCAAGGCGCGCAGCGATCAGGTCGGCGGTGCGGAACTCCTCGAACTTCAGTTCCGGGTGGGCATGCAGGTCACGGCGCAGATCGCGCATCTCGACGTGGAACTCGGCGATCCGGTCGACCAGCTTCATTGAGCAACTCGCGGGGCAGGCACGGTGACGATAGATTAGCATTGGGCCTCGAGCCGTTTTCCTGTGGTTTCCCCGCAATTGCAGTCTGCTCCAAGGCCGTCGATGAATGCCGTCTCGGCCCCGCCCGAAGGGCTGCGCCGCTGCGCGGCGCGCCTGCTGGCAGCCATCGTGCTGGCGCTCCCGCTGAGCGGCTGTTCCACCTGGAGCGACGGGCCGGCCTATTACTGGCAGTCGGCTGCCGGTCATTTCGCGGTGATGCGCCAGACACGCCCGATCGAGGCGATGCTCGACGATCCGTCGGTCGACGCCGCGCTGCGCGAGCGGCTGCGCACGGTGCTGGCGATCCGGCGCTTTGCATCCGACAGTCTCGGGTTGCCCGACAACGGCAGTTATACCGGGTATGCCGAACTGGATCGGCCGTTCGTCGTCTGGAACGTCTTCGCGACGCCCGAGCTGTCGATGCGGCTGGTGCAGTGGTGCTTTCCGGTGGCTGGCTGCGTGAGCTATCGCGGCTACTACGACCAGCAGGCCGCAGAGCGTTTCGCTGCGCGCCTGCGCACCGAGGGCTACGAAGCAGTGGTGCGCGGCGTGCCGGCCTATTCGACGCTAGGCTGGTTCGACGACCCCGTGCTGAGCACCTTCGTGCGGTACCCCGAAGGCGAGGTGGCGCGCCTGGTCTTCCACGAGTTGGCCCACCAGGTGCTCTACGTCAAGGGCGACAGCACCTTCAACGAGTCGTTCGCCACGTCCGTCGAAGAGGTCGGCGTGCAGCGGTGGCTGGCAGCGCGAGAGGCGAGCTCGGGGGATGCGGCGCTGCGTGCCGAGTGGCAGCGCTTCGCAAGTCGGCGGACCGAGTTCGTCGCGCTGCGGGCACGCCACCGCGACGCGCGCGAGGCGTCCGATGGCTCGGCAGTGGGGGAGCAGGAGAAGCTCGCGGCCATGCAGGGGGGCTGGTCCCGTTTGCGCGCGGACTACGAGGTGCTCAAGCGGCAGTGGGGCGGGTATGCCGGCTACGATCGCTGGTTCGCGCAGCCGCTCACCAATGCGCACCTCGCCTCGGTGGCCACCTATACCGCGCTGGTGCCTGCGTTTCGCGCGCTGCTCGCCCGCCAGGGCGGCGACCTGCCCGGGTTCTACGCCGCCGCGCGCCGGATCGGCGAGATGCCGAAAGCCGAGCGTGAACAGGCGCTGGCCGCGCTCGCGCCGCCCGCCGATGCCCGGAGCTTGACCGCGCGCAGTCCCGCGGGCGGAAATTGACAGGCATAATTGGCGCCCAATACAGATAGGCGACCCATAGGCGACCCGCCACTGCCGTGGGCGTGGTCCTGCAAGGCGAATCGGAGAGGCCGGTCAATGGAACGATTCTGGTTGAAGAACTATCCCCCGAGCGTGCCGCACGAGATCGACCATCATCGCTACGAGTCGGTCGTGCAGCTGTTCGACGAGGCCTTCGCGAAGTACCGCAACCGCAAGGCCTACGTGGGGCTGGGCAAGGAGATCACCTTCGGCGAACTCGACGACATGTCGAAATGCCTGGCCGCGTGGCTGCAGTCGCGCGGCCTGAAGAAGGGCGACCGCGTCGCGATCATGATGCCGAACATCCTGCAGAACCCGGTATCGATCGCCGCGGTGCTGCGCGCCGGCTTCGTGGTGGTCAACGTCAACCCGCTGTACACGCCGCGCGAGCTCGAGCACCAGATGAAGGATTCGGGCGCGCGCGCGATCATCATCCTCGAGAACTTCGCCACCACGCTGCAGCAGGTGCTGCCGCGCACGAAGATCGAGCACATCGTGCTCGCGTCGATGGGCGACCTGCTCGGTTTCGCGAAGGGCACGTTGGTGAACCTCGTGGTGCGCCACGTCAAGAAGATGGTGCCGGCGTTCGAGCTGCCGAACGTCACGCGCTTCAACTCGGCGCTGGCCGAAGGCGGCAGGCTGCCGTTCACGCCGGTCGCGTTGCAGCACGAGGACGTGGCGTTCCTGCAGTACACCGGCGGCACCACCGGGCTGGCAAAGGGAGCTACGCTGGTCCATCGCAACATCGTCGCCAACGTGCTGCAGGCCGAGGCCTGGATCCAGCCTGCGCTGGTCGACACGCGCAAGGGACCGGTGCCCGAGCAGCTCACCTGGGTGTGCGCGTTGCCCCTGTATCACATCTTCGCACTCACCGCCTGCTGCCTGCTGGGCATGCGCGTGGGCGGCCTGAACATCCTGATTCCCAATCCGCGCGACCAGCCGGCGTTGATCAAGGAGATCAAGCCGTACAAGTTCAACCTGTTCCCGGCCGTCAACACGCTGTTCAACGCGCTGGCCAACAATGCCGAGTTCGCCAAGCTCGACTTCTCGCAGCTGCGCGTGTCGCTGGGCGGCGGCATGGCGGTGCAGGAGGCAGTCGCGAAACGCTGGCTGGAGGTCACCGGCTGCCCGATCTGCGAGGCGTACGGCCTGTCCGAGACTTCCCCGGCGGCCACGGGCAACCTGGTCGACACCGATCGCTACACCGGCACCATCGGGCTGCCGTTCCCGTCCACCGACGTCGCGATCCTCGATGACGACGGCAAGCCGGTGCCGCTGGGCGAGCGCGGCGAGATCGCGATCCGCGGTCCGCAGGTGATGGTGGGCTACTGGGGGCATCCCGAGGAGACCGCGAAGGTCATGACACCCGACGGCTTCTTCAAGACCGGCGACATCGGCATCATGGACGAGGAGGGCTACACGCGGATCGTCGATCGCAAGAAGGACATGATCCTCGTGTC
>CAZBTE010000054.1:0-10872 GCA_964494665.1 uncultured Limnobacter sp. | reverse complement strand
CCATCACCAGCGGCCAGCCGAGCGCGCGCACGATCTCGTGGATGACCGGAATCTGGCGTGCCAGGTCTTCCGGCATCGCCTTGCGGTTGGCCTTGTACTCGGCGTACCAGTCGTCGCGAAAGGTCTTTCCGGGCGCATCGAAGACCACCGCGCCATGCGTCGCGCTGCCGCTCAATTTGCCGTCGGCACGCAGACGCCGTAGCATCGCCACCATGCCCCGCACGGCGCCGGTCGGCTCGCCGCTACCGGTGCGCAGGTCGGGCAACGCGTGAAACGCGCGGTACAGGAAACTCGAGCCGTCGACCAGCAGAAGCGTCTTTTCGGACATGTCCAGCAGCAAGCAGGTGCCGCAGTTGCGCGCGATCGCGAGCCAGGATCGCTCCACGTCGCTGAAAGCGCGTGAGTCCTGGCATATCTTTGGAATTATCTCAGAGTTCGTCGAGGCGACCGAACGCCTCGCCGAGGTCCGCCCGGCGGTATCGATCTTCGGCAGCGCGCGCATCCGTCCCGGGCATCGCTGGTACGACACCACCGTCGATCTCTCGCGTCGGCTGTCCGATGCAGGCTTCGCGGTCATCTCGGGCGGCGGTCCCGGCATCATGGAAGCGGCCAATCGCGGCGCGTTCGCCGGGAAGTCGGTTTCGATCGGCCTGAACATCCAGCTGCCGATGGAGCAGTCGGGCAACGGCTACCAGGACATCTCGCTCACGTTCCGTCACTTCTTCGCGCGCAAGGTCACGTTCGCCAAGTACGCCACCGCGTTCGTCGCGCTGCCGGGCGGATTCGGCACGCTCGACGAGCTGTACGAGATGCTGACCATGGTGCAGACGCGGATGGGCCGGCGCATTCCGATCATCCTGATGGACAGCGCCTTCTGGAAGGGGCTGCTCGACTGGATGCGCGAGCAACTGGTCGCCAACGGCCTGATTTCCGACGGCGACATCGGGTTGATCCAGACCATCGACGACCCGGCGCAGGTGGTCGAGGCGATCTTCGATTTCTACCAGACGCGCGGCTTCGTGCCCACCGCCGACGAACGCGAACGGATGCTGTATCTGTAGCACGCCGGCACCCGTTCGCCCCATGGCCGTCTTCACCCCCGTCACGCGCGAGGAACTCGCGCACTGGCTCGAATCCTACGATCTCGGCGAGCTGCGCGAGTTCGAAGGCATCGCCTCGGGTATCGAGAACAGCAACTTCTTCGTCACCACGAGCAGCGGGCGCTACGTGCTCACCCTGTTCGAGCGGCTCGGCGCCGACGAGCTGCCGTTCTACCTCGGCCTGATGCACCACCTGGCGGCGCGCGGCGTGCCCTGCCCCGATCCGGTGGCCGATCGCAGCGGCGCGCTGCTCGGCCGCCTGAACGACAAGCCCGCAGCGCTGGTCACGCGGCTGTCGGGCCACGCGTGCATGCACCCGACGCGGGCGCACTGCATGCAGGTCGGCGCGCTGCTTGCAACGATGCACCAGGCTGCCGGCGGCTACGACGGCAGCCTGCGGAACCTGCGCGGCCTCGAGTGGTGGACACGCACCGCGCCGCTGGTGGCGCCGTTTCTGGATGCCGACCAGTCTGCGCTGTTGCGCGACGAACTCGCGCAGCAGCAGGCGTTCGCCGCCTCCCCGACGCATGCGGCGCTGCCCTCGAGCGTGGTCCACGCCGACCTGTTTCGCGACAACGTGCTGTTCGACGCGCTGCCCGACGGCTCGCCGCTGCTCGGCGGCGTCATCGACTTCTACTTCGCCGGCGTGGACACCTGGATGTTCGACCTCGCGGTCGCCGCCAACGACTGGTGCATCGACGACGCGACCGGCGCCTTCGACACCGCGCGGCTCGCCGCGCTGATCGACGCCTACCACCGCCGGCGCCCGCTCGGGCAGGCCGAATCCGTCGCCTGGCCGATGATGCTGCGCGCCGGCGCGCTACGCTTCTGGCTGTCGCGGCTGCACGACCTGTACCTGCCGCGCCCCGCTGAAATGATCACACCCAAGGATCCGGCGCACTTCGAACGCATCCTGCGGGCGCGCCGGGCCGGCGTGCCATCGCTCGCATGACGGCAACATCCCCCGCCGCGATGCGGATTCGCACGCTCGCCGCGCTCACCGGCTGGCGCTGGGTGGCCGACGGCTTCCGCGTGCTGCGCCGCCAGCCGATTGCGCTGCTCGCGATCACGTTCCTGAACCTGCTCGCGCTGTCGGTGTCGGTGCTGATTCCGCTGATGGGCTCGATCGCCCCGCTGGTCCTCACACCGGCATTGATGGTCGGCCTGATGCACGCGGTGCGTGCGGCCGACCGCGGCCAGATGCCGACGCCGCTGATGCTGCTCGCCGCCTTCCGCGAGGACGGCGGCCGCGCCTGGCGACCGCTGTTGGTGCTGGGAGCCTTCAACGCACTGTCGACGATCGGGGCGCTCGCGCTGGCAGCCGTAGCCGATGGCGGCACGCTGATGCGCCTTGCGACCGGTCAGTTCGGCGCCGACGAGACCCCGGTCGACGGCACGCTGATGGTCGCTGCGATCGTGTTCATGCTCGCCTACCTGCCGGTGCAGATGGCAATGTGGTACGCGCCGCTGTTCATCGCGTGGCAGCGCACGCCGGTGGCACAGGCGCTGTTCTTCAGCCTGGTGGCCGTGTGGCGCAATCGTCGCGCTTTCGTGGTCTACGGGCTGGGCTGGTTCGGGATCGCGCTGGCTGGCTCGATGGCGATCCGCCTGTTGCAGCTGGCGTTCGGCGGCAGCCCGGTGTTGTTGTCCATGCTGCTGTCGCCGCTGTCGCTGCTGCTGATCACCGCGGTGTACTGCTCGTTCTGGGCCACCTGGCGCGACGTGATCGAAACGCCCTAGGGGCCTTTCCGGTCGGCTACCGGACCGCCTCGAGACGCGCCACCGACAGTGCGAGCCACTTCAGCCCCTCGCGTCCGAAGTTGACCTGCACGCGCGCGTCGTCGCCGCTGCCCTCGATGCCGACGATCACGCCTTCGCCGAAGCGCGCGTGTGCAACGCTCTGGCCGACGCGGAAAGCCACGCCCCGGTCGAACTGCTGCGCGGCGCGCTGCTCGGCACCCGACAGGCGGCCGCTCTCGAGATCGGCGGCGGCACGCCCGCGCGCGGCCCCGCCCCCGCGCCCGAAGCCTTCCCAGGCGCCGCCCCAACCTTCGCGATACGCCGGCGCCGCGGGCGCGCGCGGCGTGAGCCACTTGAGCAGCGCAGGCGGCAGCTCCTCGAGGAAGCGGGAACGCATGCTGTAGCGCGTCTGGCCGTGCAGCATGCGCGTCTGCGAGAAGGACAGGTAGAGCCGCTTGCGCGCACGCGTGATCGCGACGTACATCAGGCGCCGCTCCTCTTCGAGCCCTTCCGGCTCGGCGATCGAGTTCTCGTGGGGAAACAACCCCTCCTCGAGCCCGGTGACGATCACCGCATCGAACTCCAGTCCCTTGGCCGCGTGCACCGTCATCAGCTGCACCGCGTCGCTGCCCTCGCCGGCCTGGTTCTCGCCCGCCTCGAGCGACGCGTGTGCGAGGAACGCGGCCAGCGGCGTGACGCGCACGGCACCGGGTGCGTCGGCTTCGAGCACGCCGGACCCGGCGGCGGGCGCGGCGGTGGCGGCATCGCGCGCTGGCGCAGCGTCCTGCACGCCGGCAACGCCGACATTGGCCGGTACGTCGGGGGCGACACCCTCCTCGGCCAGGAAGGCGGCGGCCGCGTTCACCAGCTCGCGCAGGTTCTCGATACGGTCCTGCCCTTCGCGCTCGTTTCGGTAGTGCGCCACCAGGCCGCTTCGATCGATCACGTGCTCGACCACCTCGGCCAGCGGCAGGCACGCGGTTTCGGCGCGCACGCGCCCGACCAGCTGCACGAACACGCCGAGCTTGCCGGCGGCGGCGCCTCCCAGCAGGTCGACCGCCGCGAACAGGCTGCAACCGGCCGCGCGTGCCGCGTCCTGCAGCGCCTCGAGCGTGCGCGCGCCGATGCCGCGCGCCGGGAAGTTGACCACGCGCAGGAAGGCGCCGTCGTCGTCGGGATTCTCCAGCAGCCTCAGGTACGCCAGCGCGTGCTTGACCTCGGCGCGCTCGAAGAAGCGCAGTCCTCCGTAGACGCGGTAGGGGATGCCGGCCGAGAACAGCGCGTGCTCGAGCACGCGCGACTGCGCGTTGGACCGGTACAGCACCGCCACGTCGCTGCGCGCCCAGCCCTCGCCGACCAGGCCCCGGATCTCCTCGACGAGCCACTGCGCCTCCTGCGCGTCAGTCATCGACTCGTGCACGCGCACCGGTTCGCCCTCGCCCGCCTCGGTCCACAGGTTCTTGCCGAGGCGGCGCCGGTTGTGAAGGATCAGCGCATTTGCGCACTCGAGGATGTTTCCGTGCGAACGGTAGTTCTGCTCGAGCTTGATCAGGTTCGCGACATGGAACTCGCGCTCGAACGCCGCCATGTTCGCCACGTCGGCGCCGCGGAACGCGTAGATGCTCTGGTCGTCGTCGCCGACCGCGAACATCACCGCGCCGCCGCCGGCGAGCAGCTTCAGCCAGCGATACTGCAGCGCGTTGGTGTCCTGGAACTCGTCCACCAGGACGTGGCGAAAGCGCGCCTGGTAGTGCTCGCGCAGCAACTGGTTGCGCTCGAGCAACTCGAGGCTGCGCAGCAACAGCTCGGCGAAGTCGACCACGCCTTCGCGCTGGCACTGCTCGTCGTAGGCGGCATACAGCTCGATCATGCGCCGCGTGAAGTCGTCGCCTGCCTCGACCTGCGCCGGACGACGCCCGTCCTCCTTGGCGCCGTTGATGAAGTGTTGCAGGTTCTTCGGCGGGTACTTCTCGTCGTCGACGTTCGACGCCTTGAGCAGCCGCTTGATCGCTGCCAGCTGGTCTTGCGCGTCGAGGATCTGGAACGAATGCGGCAGGCCCGCATCACGGTGGTGCGCACGCAGCATCCGGTTGGCCAGCCCGTGAAAGGTGCCGATCCACATGCCGCGCGTATTGATCGGCAGCATTGCCGAAAGCCGCGCGATCATCTCGCGCGCGGCCTTGTTGGTGAACGTGACGGCCAGCACGCCGTGCGGACCGACCTGGCCGGTGGAGATCAGCCAGGCGATGCGCGTGGTGAGCACGCGCGTCTTGCCGCTGCCGGCGCCGGCGAGTATCAGCGCGTGCTGCGCGGGAAGCGTGACCGCCGCGAGCTGCTGCTCGTTCAGGTCGCTGAGCAGCCTGGACATCGACGGGGTGCGGCGCGTGGGGCGAGGTGCCGGCGTGCGCGGCACCTCGCGTCGAGGTCGATCAGCGCTTCGCCGGCTTGCGGCTGCGCTGCGACCAGACCGGCTGGCGCGGCGCGAGGCCGCCGTTGCGGATCTCGACGCAGCGGTTGATCCACTGCGTCGCTTCGTCCGACACGTCGACGAGCGGCGCGTTGGCGCCGTGGCTCACGCGAACGATGCGGTGGCTCTGCACGCCGTAGCGCTCGAGCAGCGCGGCCACCTCCTGCGTGCGGTTCATGCTGAGCTGGACCGCGGCCTCAGGCTCGTCGACCGGGTTGGCGTGGCCGGAAACGATCAGGGTGCCGCCGGGCCCGGCGTTGAAGCGCTCGGCGTGCGCGCGGATCGTCGCGTGATACTGCTCGGCGACGCGGGTCGAATCGCCGTCGAAGTAGACGCGGGTGAATTGCGGATCCTTTGTCGTCTCGACATCCGCTCCGGTGCCGCCGACCACCTTCAGGGCCGGTCGAGGCGCGACCGTTGCGGTGGATTCGACAGCCGGGCGAGATTTCTGCTGCATGCGATCTCCTGACTGGCATGGCGGACGCAAGCGGGATTCCGTCTCGGAACTCGCTTCGCACGCGCGGATCGAAAGGGGGACGAGCGCTATTCTATCAAATCGCCCGGGCCGCCCGACCGGACCGCTCCCGCAGCGCGTTGCCGTGCCTCAGCGAGTCAGCCGGGCCAGCGCGACGTGGACCGCGATGCCGCCCAGCACCGCCCACTCGAGCGGAATCGTGAGCACCAGCACGAAAGTGGCCACCATCGCCGCGGCATCGCGACGATCGTGCCGCACGATGCGCCGGATCTCGTGCACGTCGATGAGTCCCGCAGCCACCATCAGCAGGATGCCCGACACGGCCGCCAGCGGCAGGTAACGCGCCAGCGGCCCGACGAAGGCCAGCAGCAGCACCAGGAAAGCGGCCGCTGCGATCGCCGACAGCGGCGTGCGCGCACCCGCCGCCACGTTCACCGCAGAGCGGTTGAACGAGCCACTGGCGGGATACGACGAGAAGAACGCGCCCGCGAGGTTGGCCAGCCCCTGCCCGAGCACCTCCCGGTTGCCCTCGACCCGGGTACCGCTCTTGACGGCGATCGCGCGCGCGATCGCCACCGCCTCGGCCAGCGCGAGCAGCGTCATCACCAGCGACGGCACCAGCAGCACGCGCACTGCGTCGAACGACAGCGTGGGTGCCGACAGCGGCGGAATCGCGCCGGGCAGCGTGCCGACCGACTTGATCACGTGCCCGGGCATGGCTGCGTCGAGCAGCGCGGCGAGCACGCCGCCGGCCACCACGCCCACCAGCATGTAGGGCACGCGGCTGTTCCATGGGCGCGCGGCCAGGCACGCCGCCACGGTGCCGAACGCCACCAGCGCAGTCGGCCAGTCGATCAGTGACGCTTCATCGACCAGCCGCACCAGCGTCTCCCACACGGACAGGCCGCGCGGCCACTCCAGGCCGAACATGTTGGGCAACTGCGAATCGGCGATCAGCACCGCGGCGCCGGCAGTGAACCCGACGATCACGCTGTGCGGAATCCGGTCGACCGCACGTCCCAGCCCGGCGACGCCGATCGCCAGCTGCCAGACGCCGACCATGAACGCGAGCGTGATCACCAGTTGGACATAGGCCGGCGAGCCTGGCGTTGCCAACGGTGCGATCAGCGCGAGCACGGTCAGCGATATCGCGTTGGCAGGCCCGGTCACCATCAGCCGGCTGGCGCCGAACAGCGCGGCCACCACGCACGGCACCATCGCGCTGTAGAGCCCGTACTGCGGCGGCAGCCCGGCCAACGTCGCGAAAGCAACGCCCTGCGGCAGCACGACGATCGCGCCGGTCAGCCCCGCCATCAGGTCGGCGCGCACCGTCGCCCTGTCGCGCAGCAGCGGCCACCAGGCCAGGAACGGCAGGAAGCGTTCGAGCCAGCGACGGTCAGTCGTCATGCAAGGTGCTGTCCGCGGCGGCTGGCAGGCCGTAGGCGCCGACGTGGGAAGGATTGGCGTGTGCCGTTTCGGGCGAGCGCTTCACGGCCGTCGAGGTGCCGGGTGCCGGCATCACCGTCGGCGGCGTGGCACTCGTGCAGTTCGCGGATCGCGGCAGGGCGTGCGAAGCTCCGGCGCCGGTCGACTGGACAGTTGCGGTCGATCGTTCGGGCTTCGTGCATCCAGGGGGCCAGGGTCGGTTCTCTAGCGCGCCATGTCGACGCACGGGGATTTTATGGCGATATCGCCCCGGAACCCATTGCCCTGACGGGTATCACGAACGGTACCGCCACCGGGCGTCGTCGCCCGCCCATCGGCGCGCGCCGCGTCCCGCGCTGCCCCTCAGGCGCGCCCCTTCCACGGCACCAGGCGCCGCTCGACCCAACGCATCAACAGGTCGAACAGGTATGCGACCACGCCGATGACGATGATCCCCATGATCACGATGTCGGTGCGCAGGAAGTTCGATGCGTTCAACACCATCTGCCCCAGTCCGACGTTGGCGGCCACCATCTCGGCCGCAACGAGCGTGGTCCAGCCAAAGCCGATCGCGATGCGCATGCCCACCAAGATCTCCGGCATGGCCGAAGGCAGGATCACGTGGCGGATCACCTGCCAATGGCTCGCGCCGAGCGAGTACGCGGCGTGGATCTGCTCCTGCGAGGCACTGCGCATGCCCGAACGCGCCGCCAGCGCCAGCGGGGCGAAGCAGGCAAGGTAGATCAGGATCACCTTCGGCAACTCGTCGATGCCGAACCAGATGATGATCAGCGGCAGGTAGGCCAGCGGCGGCAGCGGCCGATAGAACTCGATCGGCGGATCGAAGATGCCGCGCACGACACGTGAAACGCCCATCGCGATTCCCACCGGAATCGCGGTCAGGCAGGCCAGCGCGAACGCACTGAACACGCGGAACATGCTCCACGCGAAGTGCTCCCACAACGGCCGGTCGTTGGCCGCGCCGGTGACGTATTCGACGAACTGCCGGAACACCGCCTGCGGCGACGGCAGGAACAGCGACTTCACCCAGCCCAGGTTGGTCGCGGCAAACCACAGCGCCAGCAGCACCAGCACCGTCACCGTGCTGATCACTGCGGTCGGGCCGGCGCCCGGCGTGCGAAAACCGGTGGTGCGGCGGGCGACGGGCCCGTGCTCGCGCAACTGTCGCGGTGCGGCGCCGGGCACCGCAGCTGCTGCGTCGGTTTCGGCTTTTCCGGTCATGGCGGCTTTGGCCCCTGCTCAAGCTCACGATGCTGGACGATCGCGAGGATGTCTTCGCGCATGCGGATGAAGTCCGGCTCCGACTTGATCGCACGCGCATCGCGCGTCTGCAGGTAGCGGCGCGAGAACGGCGTGTCGAAGCGATGCGTGATGCGCCCGGGCGACGGACTCATGACGATCAGCGTGGTGGCCAGGAACAGCGCCTCCTCCACGCTGTGCGTGATGAAGAAGATGCTCTTGCCCGAAGCCGCCCACACGTCGAGAATCAGCGTCTGGATCGTCTCGCGCGTGAGCGCGTCGAGCGCGCCCAGCGGCTCGTCCATCAGCAGCAGCGCCGGGTCGCTGGCGAGCGCGCGCGCGATGCCCACCCGCTGCTGCATGCCGCCGGAGAGCTCGTGGATGGGCCGGTCGACGAAACGATCGAGCCCGACCAGCGCGAGCTTCTCCAGCGCCTGCCGGCGGCGCTGCGCGCGCGCCACGCCGCGCATGCGCAGGCCGAACTCGACGTTCTGCACCACGTTCAGCCACGGCATCAACGCGTGCTTCTGGAACACCACGCCGCGATCGGACCCCGGCCCGTGCACCGGGCGGCCGTCCAGCTCGATGTCGCCCTCGCTGGGCGCCAGGAAACCGGCGATCGTGTTCAGCAGCGTGGTCTTGCCGCACCCCGAGGCGCCGAGTGCGACCACGAATTCGCCATCGCCGATCTCGAGCTCGACGTTCGAAAGCGCGGTGAGCGGTCCTTCGCGGGTGTCGTAGTGAATCGACAGCCCGCGGATCGACAGGTGCGGCACCTCAGCAGCCCGGTCCGGCGCGGCACTGCGGCCGCGCCGGTCGTTCGGGGCCCGCCGTCACTTGCCGAGAGCCTTCTGCACGAAGGTCGGATTGACGAACTTCGAGTAGTCGGGCGCCAGCGCCTGCACGCGCCCCTGTTCCTTCAGGAACGCCGAGGTGTCGGCGAGCGCCTTGGCCGCGGCGCTGTCCTTGCCGCCGCCGAGCCAGGCATTCGAGGCCTGCTCCTCGAGCGTCGGGAAGCGGTACAGCGCCATCGCCGCCGGCACGTTCGCCGCATCGGCCTTGGTCCACTTCGCGACCGCCTTCACCTGCGGCGAATCGGGTGTCCACTTCGCCTGGTTGGTGCGGTAGTCGGCGTCGGCCTTTGCCAGCACCTTGACGAACGCCACCATGAAGTCGGGATGCTCGCTGGCGAACTTGCGCGTCACGACGAAGCCGTCGAACGTGGGCCGGCCCGCCTTGGTCAGTTCGCCGGAAGTGACAAGCACCTTGCCGTTGCCCTTGATGCGCGCGAGCACGGGATCCCACACGAAGGTGGCGTCGATGTCGCCGCGCTCCCAGGCCGCGCCGATCTGCGGCGGCGGCATGTTGCGGATGTCGACCGCCTTCGGATCGACGCCGGCACGCTGCAGCGCGAACAGCAGGTGGTAGTGCGTGGTCGAGACGAACGGCACCCCGACGCGCTTGCCCTTCAGGTCGGCGACGCTGTTGACGTTCGAGCCGTTGCGCGCGACCAGCGCCTCGGCATTGGCGATGTCGTCGAGGATCCAGAACAGCTGGACGTCCAGGCCCTGCGACACCGCTGCCGCAATCGGCGAGGAGCCGGCCTCGCCGATCTGGATGTCGCCCGAGCCCATGGCCCGGATCACGTCGCCGCCGCCGACGATCATCTTCCAGTTGATCTTGTAGCCGGTGGCCTTCTCGATCTCGCCGGCCTCCATGGCCGTGCGGTACGGGACGTTCATGTCCTGGTAGGCGATCGTGACTTCCTTCCTGGGCTGCGCCTGGGCGAGCCCGATCGAGGTGGCGAGCGCCACCGTCGAAAGCAGAGAGACGATACCGGTTTTCATGGGCAATCCTTTGCGGGGAACGGGCACGCCCGGGAGACGAGCGCGCCCCAGAGTAAACGCCGCAGCGGCGTTTGAGAATCCTCAATGACCCCCGGGAATGCACGTATTTGCCCGATTCGGAACGCCGGCGACGGGCGCCGCGGTGCCGGAAATGCTTGATGTGACACAAGGCAGCCCCGGCGCCTGGCTCCTACATTGTCCAGTTGCCCCCGACGCGCGAGGACGCCGAAATGACCGAATCCCGTGAGGTCGCGCCGCGCAAGCCCGATCTCGTCTGCCCTGCCGGCTCGCTGCGCGCGCTCAAGGTCGCCGTCGACGCCGGCGCCAACGCGGTCTACATGGGCCTGAAGGACGCCACCAACGCGCGCAATTTCGCCGGCCTGAACTTCGAGCTCGCGCAGGCACGCGAGGGGATCGCCTATGCGCACGCGCGCGGCGCGCAGGTGCTGATGGCGCTGAACACCTTTGCCGATGCACGCGAGCCGGCGCGCTGGCGGCGCGCAGTCGACGTCGCCGCCGAACTGGGCGCCGACGCGCTGATCTGCGCCGACACCTCGG
>CAZBTE010000053.1:0-10916 GCA_964494665.1 uncultured Limnobacter sp. | reverse complement strand
AATCGGCGGTGATCCGCATCACCGAGACCCTGTCGGCCGAGTTGCGCGAGCCGGGCATCAATGTCAACTGCGTGATGCCGACCATCATCGACACGCCTGCCAACCGCGCTTCGATGCCCGATGCCGATCCGGCGCGCTGGGTGGCGCCCTCCGACCTCGCCAGCGTCATCGCTTTCCTGGCTTCGGACGCTGCGCGCGCGGTCCACGGCGCGGCGCTGCCGGTGACCGGGCTGAGCTAGGGCCCGTTCACCGAACGACCGTGCCCGCGCGGGGACGCGGCGTCACTTCAATGACAGGTCGACGCGCGCAGCCGGCGGTGGCTGCCCTGCCGGCGCCGACGCCGGGGTGGCCGACGCATCGGGTGACGCCGCGCTGGAAGGCGACGGTGCCTCGGAAGGCGACGGCGTCGCAGACCGGTCGGGATCGGGACGCGCATCGGCGCCGGTGCGCGAAGCCACGACGAACACGCGCTCGCCTGGAACGCTGCCGTTGCTCACCAGCCAGTCCTTGACCGCCTGCGCGCGGTCGTTCGCGAGCCGGGTGAGCTCTGCGTCGCCGACGTCGAGGTGCTCGAGCAGCATGCGCTCCATCTCCTCGCGCGGCTGCGTCCTCAGCAATCCGATCGCGTTGCGCGGCTTGTCGAACTCGGCGGCACGGTAGGCCAGCGTCAGGTACTTCTCGTACTCCTGCGGCTCGATCTTCACCCTGTCGATCGCGGCGGGGTCGCCGCCGCTGACCCGCTCCTTGAGCTTCTGCGCCTTGACCGCGAGTTCGAGCGCACGACGGCGCATCGCCTCGCGATCGGCCGACGGATCTGCACGGCCGGAAACGTCCAGCTTCAGTGCCGGCCGATCGACGAGCGCCTTGGCCAGCGCCTCGAGCTTTCCGGTGGCGCCACCATCGAGTGCGGCGCTGCCCGGCGCGAAGCCGATCCACGACAACTCGGCGCCCGAAGCGCCCGCGAGGCCGGCAAGCAGCGAGAACGGCGCGGTGACTGCCTTGACGATCAGGTTGCCGATGATGCGCAGCACCAGCCCGGCAACGCTGAACTGCGGGTCGTCCAGCGAGCCGCTGATCGGCATGTTCACGTCGATCACGCCGTTACGGTCCTTGAGCAGCGACACCGCGAACAGCACCGGAAGCTTCAGCGCATCGGGACTGTCGACCTTCTCGCCGAAGGTGAGCTGGTCGAGCACGATGTTGTTCTCGGCCGAGAGCTCGCGGTTCTCGACCTTGTAGGACACGTTCGCCGCCAGCTTGCCCTTCTCGATGCCGTAGCCGATGTAGCGTTCCGAGTAGGGCGACAGCTGCGGCAGGTCGATGTCGGAGGCACTGGACTTCAGGTCGAGGAACAGCTGAGCGGCCAGCGGATCGACGCGTCCGAGCACCTCGACGTTGCCGGTGCCGTCGATGCGTCCGCGCAGTTCGACGTCGCCCGGCTGCCCGGGGGCGAGCTCCGACACGCTGCCATTCATGTCGGTGAGGTTGGCCGAGTAATTCGGCTGGATGAACAGGTCGGTGAAGTCGATGTTGCCGTCGACCAGGCGCACGCCACCGATCCGCACGTTGGCCGGCAGTCTCGTGCCCGTGTCCGACGGTTCCAGCGTGGCGGTGCGCTGCCCCCGCCTCGGCGGCGGCGTTTCGGTCGGGATACCGGATATCTCGGTCGGAACCGTGGCGGAGGGCTGCACCGCAGGCGCCCTCGCGGCACGCGTCGCCTTTTCGCGCTGCCCCCGCGCGCCGTCCGGCAACCCGCCTGCACGGTCGACCAGCAGGTCGCTCAGGTTCAGGCGGCCGTCGGCATCGAGCAGCACGCGCGCGTAGAGCCCGCTCAGCACGATCTGGCCGAGATCCGCCCGCAACGGCTCGGACGTGAAGTCGATTCCTTCGAACGCCAGGGAGGTCCAGCGCAACAGCTCGCTGCCGCCGTCCTTGGACACCGCCGTGAATCTGTCGATCGACGCACTTCCCTTCCACGCCACGACCGGCGCACCGCCCTTGGCGCCGGTTTCCACGCGCAGGTTGCCCGTCGCGCCGACGGCGCCCCTCGACACGAGCGCGTTCACGTGCTCGGTGAAGTACGGTTGCAGCGGCACGATCACCAGGTTGCGCGCGTTCACGCGCAGGTTGGCGGCGAGCGGGCTCAGCCCGAGCTTGCCGTTCAGCGCCAGCGTGCCGCGCCGATCGACGCGCGCGCGCAGTGCCACGTTGCCCGGCGATGCCTTGTCGGCGGTGGACAGCGCGCTCGCCTCGAGTCCGACTTCGTGGATGCGCAGGTTCGCCGCCTTGCCGCCGCGCTGGTCCTCGACGTCGACCTGGTAACCGTCCAGCTTCAGCGTCTGCAGCCCGACCGACCAGGCGGGCGCGGACGCGCCGGCTTCGCGATCCGGCTGTGCATCCGTGGCAACGCGCTGCAGGTTGAGGCGGGCGTCGGCTTCACGACGCACCAGCAGCCTGCCGCCGCGCGTGGTCAGCGCGCCCAGGTCGACACGGCGCTGCGCCGGCTCGATGCTCGCCGCCTCCAGGGCGAGCTGCGGCACGGCCAGCACGGTACGCTTGTCCCAGCGCTGGCGCAGCGACAGGTCCTGGAGCCGGGCGCTCGCCTCGTCGATGCGCAATACGGGAGCCGAGTTCTTGACCGGCTCGACACGCACGCGCGCGTCGAGCGCCAGCACGCCCGCGGTCGCATCGACGTCGACGTGCGGCGCGGCGATCCACCACCATGGCTGCAGCGCGAGTTGCGCGAGCTTCACGCGCGCCTCGCCGGTGCCGTCGTGCCACTGCCAGGTTCCGGTCGCCTGGCCGCGCTCACCGCCCGCCAGTTCGAGCGACAGCTCGAACTCTGCCGGCACGGCCGGATCGCTGTCGAGCCGGCGCACCGCGCCGTCGAGCGCGCGCGTTTCCAGGCGCAGTGGCCCGGGCTCGAAACGCTGGTCGGCGAAAGCGAGCTTGCCGCCGGTGAGCCGGATCTCGTCGACGCGCCACTGCACCGTGGCTTCGGCCTGTCGCGTATCCGCCGGCGGTGCCGCGTCCGCGGCCCGCCGTTCACCGGTCCCGCGTTCCAGCGCCGCGAGCACCGGCTCGAGGAAGCGCGCCTGCCCCGCCTTGCGTTCCACCACGACGTCGGGCGCGACGATGACGATGCTGCCCACCGAGTAGCGGTTCTCCGGCCATGCCAGCGCGATCGTCTCGGCCGTGATCGCCTCGGCTGCTGCCAGCGGTGTGCCATCCGGGGCGCGCAGCTCGAGCGCGGCGTCGAGCCTGCCCGAGCGCAGCTCGACCGGCAGGGGCCGAGGCGAATAACCGGCGAAGCGCGTGAGGTCGATGCCGTCCAGGTCGATGTCGAGCACCGAGTCGCGCGTCGGGCTGAACGGCAACGACCGGCCCTGCAGCGCCAACGGGGCACCGTCGAGCGACGCGTGCAGGCTCGGTTCGACGTAGATGTCGTCGTCCACCGGCAGGCTCGACACGAAGGGCACGCGCAGCGCGAACCGCGTCACGTGATGCACCGTGTCGGCCTTGGCATCGGCGAACTCGAAGCGACCGTCGTCGATCACGATGTTGGCAACCGAGAAACGCGCCGGCGGCCCCGGCGCGGCGGGCGGCCGGGAACTCCACGCGTCGATCAGGTCCTGGATGCTGTAGCGTCCCCGGGCGTCGCGCACCAGGCGCACGCGCGGCTGCTGCAGCGACAGCGACGACAGGACCGGCGCGAACCGGTACAGCGAACGCCACGACACGTTGGCCTCGAGCAGCTCGAAGCCCGCGAATTCGTTGGCTGCAGTGACACCCGCGGAGTCGGCGGCGGCGGCAGGGAGTGCGGCCGTGGTGCTCGCGCCCGCCGGCTCTGCCACGCTCAGGTCGCGCACGCGCAGCACCATCGAGAACGGATTGAGCTCGACCTGTCCGATCGTCACCGGGCGCGCCAGCGCGGCCGACAGGCGCTCGGTGAGCTGCCCGTGCAGGATGCGCGGCACGGCGAAGAAACCGAGCAGCGCGTACAACGCAACTGCCGCAGCCAGCCAGAACGCAAGCCGCGCCCACCGGCGACCGCGCGACGCCGGCAACGGCGCGGGCGCGCTGTCTGCGGCCACCTCGTGCTCCGGACGACGGCCCTAGGCCGTTCCGCCGACCGTCATGGCCTCGATGCGCAGCGTCGGCTGGCCGACGCCGACCGGCACGCTCTGGCCGTCCTTGCCGCACACGCCGATGCCTGCATCGAGGCGCATGTCGTTGCCGATCATCGTGACGCGCGTCAGCGCATCGGGGCCGTTGCCGACGATCGTCGCGCCCTTGACCGGATACTGCAGCCTGCCGTCCTCGATCCACCACGCTTCGGAAGCCGAGAACACGAACTTGCCGTTGGTGATGTCGACCTGTCCGCCGCCGAAGTTCACCGCGTACAGGCCGCGTTCGACCGAGCCGATGATCTCGGCCGGGTCGCGCTCGCCGTTGAGCATGTAGGTGTTGGTCATCCTCGGCATCGGCAGGTGCGCGAACGACTCGCGGCGCCCGTTACCGGTGACCGGCACCTTCATCAGGCGCGCGTTCAGGATGTCCTGCAGGTAGCCCTTGAGGACGCCGTCCTCGATCAGCACGTTGCGCTGCGACGGGTTGCCCTCGTCGTCGATGTTGAGCGACCCGCGCCGGTCGGGCAGCGTGCCGTCGTCGACCACGGTGACGCCCCGGCTGGCCACGCGTTCGCCGATGCGCCCGGCGAACACCGACGAGCGCTTGCGGTTGAAGTCGCCCTCCAGCCCGTGGCCGACCGCCTCGTGGAGCAGCACGCCGGGCCATCCCGGCCCGAGCACGACCGTCATCGTGCCCGCAGGTGCGGGGCGCGCTTCAAGGTTGGTGAGCGCCGCCTGCACCGCCTCGTCGACGTAGCGGGCCAGGCGTGCCTCGTCGAAGTGGGCGAAGTCGAAGCGCCCGCCGCCGCCGCTGTGGCCCTGCTCGCGGCGCCCGCCCTGCTCGGCGATGACGTTGAGCGACAGGCGCACCAGCGGGCGCACGTCGGCCGCGATCAGGCCATCGGAGCGCGCCACCAGCACCACGTCGTATTCGGCCGCCAGCCCGGCCATCACCTGCCGGACGCGTGGATCCTTCGCGCGCGCCATGCGCTCGATGCGCTCGAGCAGCGCGACCTTGTCGGCCGCGTCGAGGCGCGGAATCGGGTCGGCCGCGGCATACAGCGTGCGCCCCGTCCCCGGCGCCAGCGACGACGCGAGCCGCACGCGCCCCGACCCGCGCGCCGCAATGGTGCGGGTGGCCTGCGCGGCCGACATCAGCGCCTCGGCGCCGATCACGTCGGAGTAGGCGAAGGCGGTCTTCTCGCCCGACACCGCGCGCACGCCCACGCCCTGGTCGATCGAGAAGCTGCCCGACTTGACGATGCCTTCTTCCAGGCTCCAGCCCTCGCTGCGCGTGAACTGGAAGTACAGGTCTGCATAGTCGACGCGATGGCGAAAGATCTCGGCCAGCGCGGCGCCCAGGTGCGTTTCGTCGAGCCCGTAGGGCTCCAGGAGCACCGAACGCGCAATCGCCAGGTGCTCGAACGGGGTGTCGATCGGCTTCATTCGACCATGCTACATGACCCGGTGCGACAGGGCCGGAAGCCCCTCGCGAACCGCCTGCAGCCGCGCGCGCGAGACGTCGCCGACCACCACGCCGGCGCCGTCCTCGAGTCGCACCGCAACCACTTCACCCCAGGGGTCGACCAGCATCGAATGACCCCAGGTGCGCCGGCCGTTCTCGTGCACGCCGCCCTGTGCCGGCGCCAGCAGGTAACACTGGTTCTCGACCGCCCGGGCGCGCAGCAGCAGCTCCCAGTGCGCGTTGCCGGTGGTCCAGGTGAACGCTGACGGCACCAGCATCAGGTCGGCCGGCGCCATGGTGCGATACAGCTCGGGAAAACGCAGGTCGTAGCACACGCTCAGCCCGATGCGCCACGGTTGCGACGCGGGCGCACTCGCCGGCGCGACCAGGTCGAATACCGTCGGCGTGCGCCCCGGCACCAGCGTAGCCGCTTCGTCGTAGCGCTCGCCGGCGCTGTCGAAGCGGAACAGGTGGATCTTGTCGTAGCGCGCCACGCGCCGGCCGTCGGGGCCGTAGACCAGCGTGCTGTTGTGCACCTTGCCCGGATTCGCGCTGGCCAGTGGCAGCGTACCGCCGACCAGCCAGATGCCGTGCGCCGCCGCCTGTCCCGACAGGAACGCCTGCAGCGGACCGTCGCCGTCGGCTTCGCGGATCGCCAGCTTGTCGCGATCGCTGCGCCCGATCAGCACGAAATACTCGGGCAGCGCCACCAGTCGCGCGCCCGCCGCAGCCGCCTCGCCGATCAACTGTTCGGCACGCCCGAGGTTCTCCGACACGTTGGTCGCCGAGACCATCTGGATCGCGGCCACGCGCAGCGTCGCCTGCGCATCGTCCGGCGCCGGGCCCGCCATGTGTGCCGTGTTCGTCATGCGCACTTCCCCTGGTTCGTCATTTCGCTTCCTGTGTGGCGGGCACTTCGGGCAACGGCGGCGGCGGCGGTCGCGAGCGTTCCGACACCTGAGGGTCGCTCCACGACCCCGAGACCGCGTACTCGTAGGCAAACAACTGCTGCAGCGGCTGGCGCAGCGCAAGTTGCGCGACGAACGAGCCAAGCCCGATCGCCGGGTTGGCCAGTGCCGCGTAGGCGAGCGAGGCCAGCCCCGCATTCAGCTCCGGGCGCACCTGCACCACCAGCGTCTGCGTCTCGGCGGCGATGTCTGCCTCGCCGCGGATGCGGACCTCGGCGGCGACGCCGCGCATCTCGAAGTCGTCGGTAACGGCGACACCGCCATCGATGCGCGCGTGGCCGCTGATGCGATCGAAGGCGAAGCCCTCGGCGAACACGTCGCGGAAGTCGAACGCGAGCCGCCGGCGCAGCGACTGGAGATTGAGTACGCCGATCAGCTTGGCGATGCCCGGATCGGACTTCAGGAACTGCCCCTTGCCCAGGTCGATCGCGAGCTCTCCTCCGAGCGTCCGGTAGTCGAGCCGCAGCGGCGAACCGGTCCAGCGCACCTGTCCGCCGAGCCGGCCGGCACCGCCGCGCAGCGTGTCGGCGAAGCCGAACAGCGCCAGCAGCGTGCCGGCGTCGTCGAGTTGCAGGTCGAAATCCATTGCGGTGGCACGCCGCACCGCACCGGGCCGTGTCTGCCAGGTGCCGCGCGCCGACAGCGTGGCGGCCGGATTGCGGATCATCAGCCTGCGCAGCTGCCAGACCGGCGCGGCCGGCGTGCCGGTATTGACCGCGTCGAGCTCCAGCGCGCCGAGCCGCCGGTCGTTCAGGATCAGTTCCTCGGCGGCGATGTCTAGCGCAGGCAGCGATTCGGGCGTGGTGTCGAGCAGTGACTCGAATTCGTCGATGCGCGTGCGCGGGATCTCCAGCCGGGTGAAGCGCGCAACCAGCGTCCCGTGCGCCTGGTCGGGGGCAGCTTTGCCCCAGCCGAAATAGCCGTCGATCTCGCGCGAATGCACGTTCGCGCGCCACAGGCCATCGGCGCGCGACGCGCCGAGCACCACGTCGTGCAAGGTCTTGCCGGCCACGTCGACGGTGTCCGCGACCAGCGACACGGTGTCGGGCATCAAGGAGAAGCGGTCCGCGGAAGGCTCGGCGGCCGTGCCGAGCAGCTCGCGCCCCAGCAGCGCGTTCCAGGCGTCGAGATCGACCGCCGGCGTGCGCAGCAGCACCGCGAAGCCCTGATCGGGCAGCGTCGGTTCGTCGGCGAGCGCGAACGCGCCGCGGCGCACGGTCAGCCGTTGCGAAACCGGATCGCGCTCGCGCTCGAATACCAGCTTCACGTCGTCGCGCAGCGCCAGTTGCAGCGAGTCGCGTACCGGCCGTTCGTCCGGCGCCTGCGGCACGTAGGGACGCGCCTCGATTCGCAGCGGCCAGCGCACCTCCGCCGTCTTGCCGAACGGGGCGGGCAGGTCGCTCGACAGTCCCTGCAGGTCGGAAGCGAGGACCAGCGTCGCGGCGCGCCCGCGCACGTCCACGTCGGCCCGGTAGGTCGTGGCTCCGGACAGTTGACGGGTCAGTGCGTTGTCGGCCAGCTCGGCGATGCCGCTCGCCGGCATGGTGCCCTGCGCGTGCAGCACGAAGCGTCCCGGCGCCGGCGTGTCGCCCTCCATGCTGACCGGCCCTCCCAGCAGCGTCGCACTCATCGCGCGCAGCGCCAGTCCGCTCTCGGTGAACTCGAGCCGCCCGCGCACGCCGTCGAGGGACGGCAGGGTGCGATCCAGCCCGACACGGTTGCCGTCGAACTCGACGCTGCCGCGCACGCGCGTGGCTTCGACGTCATCCAGCGGCATCTCGAGCGCGAGCCGCAGCCGGGCGTTGCCGTCGATCGCGACGTCTTCGGAGAAGTCCGCGATGCGCGTGGGCAGCGGGCTTTCGTCGACGAAGCGCACCATGTCCTGTGCCGGGCCCGCGCCGCTGCCCTCGACCTTCAGCAGCGCATCGCCGAACTCGGCGATGCGCGCCTTCGTGTCCGACAGCGCCACGCCGTGGACCCGGCCCGAACGAACGTCGATCTCGACGCCGGCGCGCTCGAAGCGCAGCCTGCCCTGTATGCGCTCGATCGGCGTCCAGTGCGGCGCATAAGCCAGCGTCGCGTCGGCAAGCCGGGCGTCGACGCGGAACGCCCCGGTGGCGGCATCCCGGAACGGGAAATCAGCCAGGTCGCCCTGGAGCACGAAGCGCACGTCGTCCGCGCGGCCGGCGATGACCGCCTCTCCCACCCAATGCCTGACCTCCTCGGGCAACGCCAGCGGCAGGTAGCGCACGGTGCGCGCGGCGTCGGCACGCGCGAGGCTGCCGCGCAAATCGACGATGCCCGCGCCCTTGCCGCCATTGCGGTAGCGTCCGGTCAGCTCGCCGCTGGCATCGGCATTGGCGAACTGCAGCGCGTCGATGCTCACTTCGACAGCCGGCACGCCCTGCGCGTCCGGTGCACCGACGGTCCAGCTCACGTGCCCATCGAGCCGGTCGAGCGGCACTTCCGGCTCCGCGAACAGCCCCGGGAAGCGCAGCACGACCGCCTCGCCGTTGAGCGCCGCCGCACCGCCGCGTTCGGTGAAGCGCGCGTTGCCCGACAGGTTCGCGAAGGCGGGCAGTCGCGGCCCGTCGTTCGGGCGCGCGGGCGCGACTTCGGCGCGCTCGAAGCCCAGCCGCTCGAACGTCAGATCGACGTCGAAACGGGGTCTCTCGTGGCCGGCCGCATCGGCGAACGTATCGGCCGACCAGTCGATCGCGAGCCGGTTCACGAGGCCGCTGACGCGCAGCGGCTCGATGTGCCGGTACAGCTCCGCCGGCAGCGGCAGGCGCGCGGCCAGTCCGGACAGGCTGGCGACGTCCAGGTTGCCCAGCGCGAGCCGCGCCGCGCGCGGCCGCCCGTCGTCGGCCAGCACCAGCATCGTGCCTTCGTCGAGCGCCTCGAACGACAGGCCCTGGTCGTCCTCGGCGCTCAGACGGGGTACGCGCACGATGGTGCTGCCGTCGGCCCGCCTGCGCGCGTGCGCCTCGGCAGACAGCGCCGCCAACGGCAGCCGCTCGCCGTCGGCACTCGCCTCGAGGCGGTCGACCGCCAGTTTCACGGTTCCGTCGACGACCGCGCCACGTTCGAAATGCACCCAGGCGCGCAGCCGTGCCTGGCCGTTGTCCACCGTGAGGGCACCGCGCGAACCGGTCGGCGGCTCCGGCGGCTGTCCCGGCTCCGGGCCCTGCCCGGGCTGCGCCTGCGCGGCGGGCTGCGGTTCCGGCTTCTGCGGCGCCGGCTGCGGCTGCGGCTGCCACGACTGCAAGTGCCGGGTGAACGCCGCCAGGTCGAGGCGTTCGGCCGCAACGTAGCCTTCGCCCGTCCAGCTGCGCCAGTCGCCGAGCGGGGCGAACGCGGGCCGATAGAACTCGATCGCGGCATCCACGCCGTCGCCGACGTCGACCAGCGCCGGCGCGTGCAACGAAGCGCGGTGGCGGCGGCCGACCGAACCGAGCGCGATGTCGACGTCGCGCAGGCTGGCCGATTCCCCGCTGACACGGTCGTGCCAGTCGAGCCGCACGTGCCTCAACGTGACGCGGCGATGCGCGAGCAGCCGCTCCAGCGCGCGGCCGTCGCCGGCGCCCTCGAAGTCGACGTCGATGCCCGCCACGCGCAGGTGGCGCGCCGCGAGCCGCTCCACGCGCAGCACCGGCGCATCGACTTCGAGCAGCGCGAGCCGGATGTCGCCTCGCAACAGCGCGCGCAACGACAGTACCGCGCGCAGTTCGTCGGCCGCGAATGCGCGTTCGCCGTCCGCATCCTCGATCGTCAGGCCGCGCATCCTCAGCCGCGGCCGCAGGCCGTCGAAGTCGCCGACCAGTTCGCCGAGCGTCACCGGCCGGCCGATGCCGTCGGCGACCATGCGTTCGATGGCCGGGCGCCAGCGGTCGAGGTTCGGCCACGCGTAGTAGCGGATCGCCAGCCACGACACCGCCAACAGCACGGTCGCGGCGACCGCGCTCCACGCCAGCCAGCGTAGCGGCCCGGATGCGGATCGGGAACGTGCGGGTGCGGGTGCGGGCGGCGGGGCGGACGGGTTCGGCAGAAGCGGCGAGGACATGAGCGACAATCCTCGACAAGCATAACCTCTCGGACGCGACGGCATGGAGTTCCACGGCGAGCGGCACTCGGGCTACTTCAAGCGATCGCTGCAGGCACTGTCGTCGGCACTCGGCGAAGCGCAGGCGCGCGCGCGGCTGGCTGCGCTCGCGAGCGCACCGATGTCGCGCGAGTCGATCGCAGCGCTCGCCGACCAGGTCGGCGTGCCGGGCGACACCGGCGCGACGCTGCGGCGCACGCGCACCTGGCTGATGCTGGCGCTGATGGAGCGCGACCTGGGCGGCGCCGCCT
>CAZBTE010000052.1:0-11170 GCA_964494665.1 uncultured Limnobacter sp. | reverse complement strand
TGCGCATGGCGGGTTGCGTGGCGGGCCGCCGGGGTTCGCTCAGGCGCGGGCGGCCCGGCCCGCCGCCTTGAAGGCGGCGTCGAGGTCGGCGATCAGGTCGTCCGGATCCTCGAGGCCGATCGACAGCCGCAGCGTGCCCTCGCCGATGCCGGCGGCGGCCAGTGCCTGCGCGTCCATCCGGAAATGCGTCGTGGAAGCCGGATGGATCACGAGCGAGCGCGCATCCCCCACGTTGGCCAGGTGCGAGAACACGCGCAACGCCTCGACGAAGCGGCGCCCGGTTGCGCGATCGCCTTTCAGGTCGAAGCTGAACACGGCGCCGCAGCCGCGCGGCATGAGGCGGCGCGCCAGCGCGTGATCGGGATGTTCGGGCAGCGCCGGGTAGGACACGTGCGCGACCATCGGGTGCGCGGCCAGGTGCTGCGCGACGCGCTCGGCATTGGCGACGTGGCGCGCCATGCGCAGCGGCAGCGTCTCGATGCCCTGCAGGATCTGGAACGCATTCATCGGGCTGAGGCAGGCGCCGAAATCGCGCAGTCCCTCCCGGCGCGCGCGCAGCAGGAACGGCGCCACCGTCGACTCCTCGGCGAACACCATGCCGTGGAAGCCCTCGTACGGCTCGGTCAGCTCGGGAAAGCGTCCCGACGCCTCCCAGTCGAAGCGGCCGATGTCCACCAGCAGGCCGCCGACCACGGTGCCGTGGCCGCACAGGAACTTGGTGGCCGAGTGATGGACCAGGTCGGCGCCGAGCTCCCCTGGGCGGATCAGCCAGGGCGTCGTGAAGGTCGAGTCGACCAGCAGCGGCACCCCGTGCGTGTGCGCGATGTCGGCCACCGCAGGGATGTCGAGCACGTCGAGCCCCGGGTTGCCCAGTGTCTCGCCCAGCAGCAGTCGCGTGGCCGGACGCAGCGCTGCGCGCCAGGCGTCGGGGTCGCGCGGGTCGACGAACGTGGTCTCGATGCCGAAACGCCGCAGCGTGTAGTGAAGCAGGTTGTGCGAGCCGCCGTACAGCGCCCGCGACGCGACGATGTGCGAACCGGCGCCCGCCAACGTGGCAACGGCAAGGTGCAACGCGGCCTGTCCGCTCGCAGTGGCGATCGCGCCGACACCGGCCTCGAGCGCCGCGATGCGTTCCTCGAGCACCGACACGGTGGGATTGCTGATGCGCGAGTAGACGTGGCCCGACTGCTCCATGTTGAACAGCGAGGCGGCGTGGTCCGGATCGCGGAAGACGAACGCGGCGGACAGGTAGATCGGCGTGGCACGCGCGCCGGTCTCGCGGTCGGGAGCGGCGCCGGCGTGCAGCGACAACGTGTCGAAGCCGTAGTAGTCGCGCTGGCTCATGGTCGGCCGATGCTAGCACGCGCGTCGCCGCCGGCGCCCGGGTCGATGCCGGCCGTCGGGCGGGCCGTGGCAATGGCGGAACATCGTCCGGGGACCGGCTTGGGTTCGGGCGCGCGACGAGCGACAATGCGGGCACGACGAACGACCCGGACGCCGCACCATGCCCAGCAGACCGGTCTATCGCGTGGCCGCGGTCGGACTGGATCCGCGGGACCTGCGGTTGATCGAGATCGTCTTCAAGCACAGCCAGTACAACCGCTTCGAGTTCCTGTTCGAGCCGCGGCTGGTGCCCGAAACGGTCGACATCCTGATCGTCAATCCGGTCGAGACCGAGGGATTGCGCGCGGTGGCGCGCCTGCGCACGATCGGACGCGACGTTCCCGTCATTTCGGCGATGCCGCGCGGGGCCACCAGCAGCGCGCGTCATGCGATCTCGATCGACCGGCTGACGCTGCAACTGCTGCCGATCCTGAACCGGGTGGTGGAGATGGAACTGCTGCCGGCCGACACCCGGCCGATGCCGTCCGGCGCGCAGGCGTCGGGATCGCAGCCGTCGGGATCGCAGCCGTCGGGATCGCAGCCGTCCGGAGCGCGGACATCCGCCGGGCCGGCGCGCCCGTCGCCCACGCCGCACGCCGGGACACACGCGCGCGAATTCCTGCGCGAGGCCGGACGCCTTTCGCGCGAAGGCGACAGCGTGCGCCAGTCCACGGAGCGCGGCCACGGCGTGCCGACCGCGGCGCCCGAGCCGCCCTCGAACCTGGTCGCGTTTCCGATCGCGCCCGACGCGGCACAGCCGCGCGTCCGCGTGCTGGTGGTGGACGACAGCCCGACCGTGCGCAGGCAGCTGTCGATCGCGTTCTCGCGCATGGGCGCCGATTGCGATGCCGCCGAGAGTGCGTCGCAGGCGCTGCAGTGGCTGGCCGAGCGCCACTACGACCTCGCACTGGTCGACGTGGTGATGCCCGAGATGGACGGCTACAAGCTCACCCGGCAGATCCGGCGCCGGCACCGCGCCACGCCGGTCATCATCCTCACCAGCCGTTCGTCGCCATTCGACCTGGCGCGCGGAGCGCTGGCCGGCTGCCGTACGTACCTGGTCAAGCCGGTCACGCTCAAGCAGCTCGAGGCAGCCGTCGTCAAGCAGCTGCGCCGCTCGCTCGCGATCGACGACCTCGGTGGCTTGCTCGCACCGGCCGGCGACGTTGCGGCGCGCCCGGCGCCTGTGCGTGCGCAGCAATCGCATCCGCAGGCCGGCGACGGCGCGGCGCGGCAGCCGTCGACCGGCGATCGAGACCGGGCATGAGCGAGGCGGCCAACACCGCACTGGTGGTCGACGACCAGGCCACGGCGCGCGAACGCATGTCCTCCATCCTGGTCGAGGCCGGCTGGCGCGTGAGCACGGCCGGCAGCGCCGACGAGGCGCTGGTCAAGGCGCGCGCCGAGCGCCCGGCGATCATCTTCATGGACATCGTGATGCCGGGGATGGACGGCTACCAGGCGTGCCGCAAGCTGGCCGGCGATCCGCTGACGCGCGCGATTCCGGTGGTATTCGTGTCCACGAAATGCCAGCGCGCCGACCAGGTCTGGGCGCGCATGCAGGGCGGCAAGGCGCTGATCGGCAAGCCGTACAGCGACGCACAGGTGCTCGATGCGCTGAGGTTCGCCGGCCGATGAAGGCGCAGCGGCGCAACGAGCCGGACGTCGCGCCGGTGCCCGTCACCCGTTTCGGCGTGCGCCTGGGCGGCGTCGCGGTGGCGATGCCGGCGGGCACGCCGCTGGAGTTCGTGGCCGACGCCGCGATCTATCCGCTGCCGCTCGCGCCGGCGCGCGTGGCGGGCCTGATGCAGTTGCGCGGCCAGCCGCTGGTGGTGCTCGACGCGTCGACGCCGCAGGCGGCACGTGGCCTGCGGCGCCACGACGTGCTGGTGATCGGACAGCCTCCGCGGGCCGCTGCGGTACTGGTCGACGAAGCACCACAGCCGCTCCTGCACGAAGGCCGTCGCTCCGGTTGCCCGCCAGCGCCGCCGTGCGCCTTCGCGGGCGCGCTCGGTGCGGGCGAAGCGGTCGTGCAGCAAGCCGGCGACGATGACCGGACAGGCGATGCGGACACCGGCGACGCGCACGCGCACGAGTGCCGCTACGACCTCGACCCGGCGCGCCTGTTCGACGCGCTGGTGCAGGGCTGAACGACATGGCATCGCGCTCGTTCGCGCGCCAGCTTCAGATCGGCATCGGCATCCTCGCCGCGGTGCCGCTGGCGGTCGCGGCCATCGCTGCCGCGCTCGCCTGGCTGATCGCGCGCGAGGTGCTCGACCCGGCGCAGGCGGTGCGTATCGTCGCGGTGGTGCTGACGCTGGCGGCGCTGCTGGCGCTGGGCGGTTTCCTCTATGGACGGCGGCTGTCGCGGGCCGCCAGCGAGCCGATCATGCGCATCCAGGCGACGCTCGAGGCGTTGTCCGACGGCGACCTCGATGCGCGCGTGCGCTGGCGCGGACGCGACGAGTTCGCCGGGCTGGCCGACGCGCTCGACCGGCTGCTCGACGATCGGGTCGCGAGCCTGAACCGCACCATCCGCGAGAACGAGGACCTGAACAACTCGGTGATCGAAATCATGCAGGCAGTCGGCACGATTGCCTCCACCAAGGACCTGTCGGTGCGCGTGCCGGTCACCGAGAACGTGACCGGCGCGATCGCCGATGCGCTGAACCTGCTCACCGAGGAAACCGGGCGCGTGCTGCGCAACGTCGCCGCGTTGTCGAACGACGTGGCACGCGCCACGGTCGCGGTGCGCGGCCAGTCCGACCTCGCCATCCAGGCGGCGGCGCGCGAGCAGCGTGAAGTCGGCATGGCGGCCAGCGAGTTGGCGCAGGCAGCGCAGGCACTGGTCACGGTGGCCGAGCGTGCGCGCGAGGTCAACGAATCGGCGACGCGCACCGTGGTGGAGACCGGCGAGGCGGTGCGCGTGGTGGGTGCGACGGTGCAGGGCATCGTGCAGTCGCGCGAGCTGATTCGCGAAACCGAGAAGCGCATCAAGCGGCTGGGCGAGCGCTCGCAGGAGATCGGACAGGTCGTCGGCATCATCCAGGCGATTTCCGAGCGCACCGGCATCCTCGCGCTGAACGCGTCGATGCAGGCGGCGAGCGCCGGCGAGGCAGGGCGCAGCTTCGCGGTGGTCGCCGACGAGGTCAAGCGCCTGTCGGAGTCGGCGCGCGAGTCGAGCGCGCGCATCGCGCGGCTGGTCAACGCCATCCAGACCGGTACGCACGAGACGGTGCGGGCGATGAACGAGGCGATTGCGCAGGTGGTCGAGATCAGCCGCATGGCCGACGAGGCCGGGCAGGCGATGCGGCGTACGCAGCACGAAACCGGGCTGCTGGCCGGGAACGTGCGCGAGATCGCCACCACCTCGGAGGAGCAGGCGAAAGCCAGTTCGGCGCTGCAGCAACGCGCCGACGTGATCCGCGAAGCCAGCGCCGAGACCACGCGGCAGCTTCGTGCGCAGTCGATCGAGACTCGGCGGCTGGTGGAGTACGCGCGTTCGCTGGTCGGCGAGGTCAGCGTCTTCAGGACGCCGCCGTGACGGTGCGTCCGCCGCAGCGCCACGGCGCCGACGCGCACGCCGCCGGCGCGCATCACGTCGCCACCGATGCGCGACAGGTTGCGACCGATGCGCGCCTGGACGCGCTCGACGCTGCCGCGGTGGGGCTGCTCGAACCCCTGATCGGTGCGACCGACGAAATGGCCGGCGCGGCGCTGCCTGGCCTGGCCGGCAGCGGCGCGGTGCCCGCCGCGGCCTCGGTCGCGCCCGCCGGCTGGCGTACCGGGCTGGCCGCGGCGCTCGATCGCCTGGCCGAAGCGGCGACGGAGCTGGCGCTGAACGGCCTGGGCGAGGTGGTAAACCTGCTGCGAGCGCACCTGCTGGGCCCGGTGCACCCCGAGGACGCGGCGCTGGAGCTGGCCTCGGCCGAGGGCTGGGTCTCCGACGCGATCGCGTTCTGCGGCGGGCAGCTCGGTGCCGACGAATCGGCCGGCCTGATCGGCCGACTTCGCGACTGGCCAGGCCTGTCGGAGCACGTGACCGACGAGCTGGCCGCCGCGGTTGCGGCACGGCTGCGCCAGGACGCGCATCGCATCGCCACGGCGACGCTGGCCGACCTGGCGCCCGACGCGCCGGCCGGCGACCTGCCTGCCGACGATGCCGAAGATGCGGGGCTCCGGCTGGCGGGACCGCACGGGCAACCGGCAGCGTTGGCGGTGGGTGCCGACGAACTGGCGATGCTGGCCGAGGCGGCCGGACAACTCGACGAGGAGTTCGCGGCGCTGCTCGACGACGGTGACGGCGCCGGGCACGAGTCGGCGGGCGGGCCGCGATCGAACGATGTCGACCTGGTGGAGTCGCTGGAGCTTGGCGCCGATGCCGTCGAGCGCTATGCCAGCGCCGTGGGCTACGTCGGCCTGGCGCCGGTGGCGGCCGCGCTCACCACCTTGAGTCGCAACCTGCTCGCGCTGTCACGCAACCTGGTGCGCTTCGAAGCGGCCCACAGGATCCTGCTGCGGCGCCTGGCGCCTGCGTGGAGCCGTCTGTTCAGCCAACCTTCGACCGAGCACGCGAGCGAGGCGCTCGCGCTGCTTGCCGATCCGGCCTGGCCCGTGCCCGCGGAGGCCCGGCTGCTCGAGGAGTCGCGGCGCGCATTCGACGCGCTCACGACGGTCGCCCCGCGCCGCGTGGCCGCGGGTGGCCGACCGATCGACGAACGCGACCTGTCGCTGGAGATTCCCGCCGATGCCGACCGCAACGTGGTCGACAACCTGCTTCAGGAACTGCCGGCGCTGTCGAACCAGTTCTCCGAGTGCATCGAGCGCATCCGCGACGGATCGGGCGAGGCAACCGCCGCCGCGCAACGCATCGCCCACACGCTGAAGGGATCGGCCAACACGGTCGGCGTACGTGGCATCGCCGCGCTCACGCACCTGCTCGAAGACCTGCTGCAGCTGCTCGAAGGACTCGGCGGCGAGCTGTCGGAAGACCTCGTCGACCTGCTCGCCGATGCGGCCGACTGCCTGGCCGAAATGAGCGAAGCCGTGGCCGGGCTAGGACCGGCCCCGACCACGGCACTCGAGACGCTGAAGCGCGTGCGCGCGTGGATCGATCGTCTGCTCGACGATCCCGCGGCGGCGCTCGCATCGCCTGCCGGGCGCGCGCCGATCGTCGGTGTTGCCGCGCCCGGGGAAATGGAACCCGAGGCGGCCGGCGAAACGATGGCGACGCCCGAGCCATCGCTTCCCGAGGCTGTGCCGCCCGTGCCTGCCGAACCCGTATCCGCCGCGCCTCGGCCCGAGCCGTCACCCGAGCGCGCCGAAGCCGATGGCGCGCGCGCGACCGAGGCCGTGCAGGAATGGCTGCGGGTGCCGGCGTCGCTGATCGAACGGCTGCTCGCCTTCGCCGACGAGGCGTCGATCCTGCTGTCGCAGGCGCAGGAGCAGGCACTCGAAGTCGATCGAGTGCGGGCGACGCTGCGCGGCGGCACCGACCAGCTGCAGGATCTTGCCGGCGAGCTCGAACGGCTGGTGGACGTGCGCGGCCTGGCGCTGAGCGAACGGCGCGACCGGGGGGACTTCGACGCGCTCGAACTCGACGAGTACGACGATCTGCACATGGTGTCGCGGCGCATCGCCGAATCCGGCGCCGACGGGCGCCTGATCGAACAGCAGTTGGGCGGCAACGTCACGGCGCTGCGCGATTCGCTGGCGCGGCTCGAACGCATCCAGGCCGACCTGCGCGAGGCGGCGCTGCAGACGCGCACGGTGCGCGTGGAGACGGTGGCGCCGCGCTGGAGCCGCACGGTGCGCCAGGCCGCACGCATGAGCGGCCACCAGGCGAGCCTGCGCATCGAGGGCGAGGCGACCGAGGTCGACGCCCCGATGCTGCAGGCACTCGTCGAGCCGATCGCGCACCTGCTGCGCAATGCGGTCGACCATGGCATCGAGGCGCCGGCCCGGCGCCGGGCGCTGGGCAAGCCCGACGCCGGTGACATCGTGCTGGAGTTCGCGCACGAAGGGCCGGACCTGGTCGTCACCTGCACCGACGACGGCGGCGGACTGGACCTGCCTGCGATACGCGAGCGCGCGCTCGCGCTCGGGCTGCTCGATGCGGACCAGCCGGCCGACGATGCGGCGCTGGCCCGGTTGGTGCTCGCGCCGGGTTTCTCCACGCGCACGTCGGCCACGCAGCTCTCGGGTCGCGGCATCGGCCTGGACGTCGTGAACCAGGCGGTGCGCGAACAGCGCGGCTCGCTCGACATCGAGACCACGCCGGGGAAAGGCACGCGCATCCGCCTGCGTCTGCCGGCGCGCCTGGCGGCGGTGCCGGTGATCGTCGTGCGCTCGGCGTCGCACGTGCTGGCACTGTCGGTGCGCGGCGTCGAGACGATCCTCGGCGCCGAGTGCATCGAGACCGACGAGGCTGGCGTGCGCCGCTGCCGCGCCGGCGAGACGACGATGCCGCTGGTGCGCATCGAGGACGCGCTCGGCCTGCCCGACGACGCGTTCGCGCCACCGTCCGGCGTCGAGCCGGGTGCGCCGGCGCTGCTGCAGGTCGTTGCGGTGTCCGGCGAGCGCGTCGCGGTGCTGGTGCCCGAGCCTGGCCAGACGCGCAACGTGATCGTGCGTGCGCTCGCTGGCTTCCTGCCACCGCTTCCCGGCATCGAAGGGGCGGCGGTGCTCGGCGACGGCGCGGTGGCACCGGTGATCGACCTGCCGCAGTTGCTGCTCGCGCGTCACGACGCGCGTGCGATCGCGCTGCCGGCGCTGGAGCCGCATGCCGCGCCGGTGTGCCTGATCGTCGACGATTCGGTGAGCGTGCGCCGGTCGATGGAGCTGTTCGCGCGCGATCTCGGCTACGAGGTGGACAGCGCCGCCGACGGGATCGATGCGCTGGAGCACCTGGCGCGCCGCGTGCCGTCGCTGGTGCTGGTCGACCTCGAGATGCCCAGGATGAACGGGGTCGAACTGGTGCGCGCGCTGCACGAACGACCTGATACGCGTGCCGTGCCGGTGATCATGATCACGTCGCGCTCGTCCGACAAACACCGCCGGCTTGCGCTCGAGGCGGGCGTCGACGTGTTCCTCACCAAGCCGTATACCGAGGACGACCTCGCGCAGCACATGGCGCGCCTGGCAGCGCCGCGCTGACGCCGAGCGCCTCGCACTGCAGCACCTGCCGTTAGCCCGAAGCGGGTACCCCGGATCGGGGTTGTCCGCGCGCCGGCCGATGGGATAGCATGGCCTGAAGACACCCGGGCCGAAGGGGCCGCAAGCGGGTGCGGGGAGGAGGCATGCAGGTCAGTGAAGTGCTCCGGGTGAAGGGAAGCACGCTCTTCACGGTCAGCCCCGAATCGATGCTGTCCGAAGGCGTCGTCACGATGGCCGACCACGACATCGGCTCGCTGGTCGTGATGAGCAACGGGCGCCTGGCGGGCATGCTCACGTTCCGCGAGGTATTGCGGATACTCGCCCGGCGCCAGCTGGAAGGGCGTTCGGGCCCGACGGGACCGGTGGCCGAGATCGCGGTGCGCGACGTGATGAACCCCGAGCCGTTCGTCGTCGCTCCCGACATGGAGGTCAACGAGTTGCGACGCGTGATGCTCGAATCGCACCAGCGCTACGTTCCGGTGATGGACGGCTCCACGCTGCTCGGCGTGATTTCGTTCCACGATGTGGCCAAGGCGGTGCTCGAAGAGCAGGGTTTCGAGAACCGCATGCTCAAGGCCTACATCCGCGACTGGCCGGTGGAAGGCTGAGGCGCGCGCGGATTCGATAGAATCCGCGAATGCGCATCCTGATCAGCAACGACGACGGCTATTTCTCCCCGGGCATCGAGGCGCTCCACGAGATCGCCCGCGAGTTCGGCGAAGTCACCGTCATCGCACCGGAGCGCGATCGCAGCGGCGCCTCCAATTCGCTCACGCTGGACCGCCCGCTGTCGGTGCGCGTCGCGGCCAACGGCTTTCTCTACCTGAACGGCACGCCCACCGACTGCGTGCACATCGCCGTCACGGGCCTGCTCGACCACAAGCCCGACCTGGTGCTCTCGGGAATCAACGACGGCGCCAACATGGGAGACGACACCATCTATTCGGGCACCGTGGCGGCAGCCATGGAAGGCTACCTGCTGGGCGTGCCGTCGATCGCCTTCTCGCTGGCCAGGCGAGGCCACGAGCATCTCGGCACCGCGGCCGGCGTGGCGCGCGAACTGCTGCGACGCTGCACGCAGCAGCCGCTGCGCGGGCCGATGCTGCTGAACGTGAACGTGCCGGCCTGCCCGCCCGAGGACTTGCGCGGCCTGCAGGTCACGCGCCTCGGCCGCCGGCACCTGGCCGAGCCGGTGGTGCGCACGACCAGCCCGCGCGGCGACACCATCTACTGGATCGGACCGGCCGGCGCTGCCAAGGAAGCCGGTCCGGGCACCGACTTTCACGCCGTCGACAACGGCTGGGCGTCGATCACGCCGCTCGACATCGACCTTACCGCGAACACCTCGCTCGACGGCGTGCGCGGCTGGCTCGCGTCGCAATGAATGCGTCGCATGCCGTGCGCCGCTTCGCCGTCCTGAAGTCCTGTCGCGCATGAGCCGCCGCCCGTCGTGGCTGGCGCCGCCGCCCCCGCTGTCCGGCGCGCGGGCGCGCCGGCCTGCGCCGCCGCCGAATCCCGGCGGGCTCGGACTGGCTTCCGAGCGTACCCGCGCCAGCATGGTCGAGGCGCTGCGTCGCATCGGCGTGCGCGATCCCGCCGTGCTCGACGCAATGGCCACGGTGCCGCGCCATGCCTTCATCGACGCGGCGCTGGCCAGCCGCGCCTACGAAGACGTGGCGCTGCCGATCGGCCATGGCCAGACGATCTCGCGGCCGAGCACGGTGGCGCGGATGATCGAGATGGTGGTGCATGGATTGCCCGAGGCGCGCCGCGCCGCCGCGAAGGTTCTCGAAATCGGCACCGGCTGCGGCTACCAGGCGGCGGTGCTGGCGAGCGTGTTCGGTGACGTGGTGTCGGTGGAGCGGGTGCGCGGCCTGCACGAACAGGCGCGCCACAACCTGCGTGCGCTGCGGCTGGCGAACCTGCGCCTGGTGTTCGGCGACGGCAACCTCGGCGTCGCGCAGGCTGCGCCGTTCGACGCGATCGTCATTGCGGCGGCCGCCGAGGCGATCCCGGATGCGTTGCTCGAGCAGATGAAGGTGGGCGCGCGGCTGATCGCGCCGATCGGCGCCACGCAGCAGGCGCTGCACCTGGTCGAGCGTGTCGACCGCGACGACTGGAGGCTCACCGTGCTCGATGCGGTACGATTCGTTCCATTGCGCACCGGCACCTCGTAGCATTCGCGGCGCCGGACTTCCGACGTTCGCGGGCGCTTGCGCTTCGCTATCCACCGCGCCCGCACGGCGCGAAACTGCCATGGTGAAACACACTGCTGGCGTCGGCCCCATCGACGCTTCGGCGCGAATCACGGGCCGACATCTCCTTCTCGCCGTCGCGACCGCCGCACTCGCAGCGGGTTGCGCGTCGTACCACCCGGCGCCGATCGTTCATCGCGCGCCGGTGATGACCGCCCCGGCGGCAGAGCCGGCGCCGCCGCCTGCGCCGCCGGCGGCCGAAGCGCCGGCGTCGTCGCAGGTCGACACGACCGTCGCCGATGCGCCGCCGGTGATCGAGACGACGCCGGTGCCGGCCAGCAGCGCTGCGTCGCGGCCCTTGTCCGGACCGGGGGGGACCATCGCGATGCCCACGGCAGCGGCGTCGGCGAACATGCTCAAGACCAAGCCAAAGGCGA
>CAZBTE010000051.1:0-11387 GCA_964494665.1 uncultured Limnobacter sp. | reverse complement strand
GGTTCCGACATCGCCAACCCTCGCTCGCAGCATGCGCATCGATCGCGCGAGACTTTACTTTACCGGGTGATGCCGCGACGAATCGGACGTGCGCACGTGGTGCGAGAGGGCGGCCGGTGCCGTGTCGCGGGTCGGTGCGGGCAAGCCGGGAACGATCAGCGAATCGCCGGTCCTGAGACGGCCTGCCGAACCATCCTGCACTGCGCATAATGTGTATTATGTCAAATCTGATATGAAGGCGGCGTTTCCGCACGCCAAACCGATTCCGGGCGTGGTCGGGAAGTAGGGTCGCGTGCTCACTCGCCGCGTGGCCGGCGCTGCAACCTTCGATACGCGCTGAAATGCCGCAGCGCCTTCTGCGCGTGACCGAGCTGTTCGTGCAGCCGTGCCGCGTTGAAATGCGCGTCGGCGAAACGCGGTTCGAGCGCGAGGCATCGCTCGTAGCGCTCCAGCGCCGCTTCGTGCTCGCCGAGATCCTCCAGCGCGATCGCGAGGTTGTAGTGGATCGCGGCGGCGTCCGGGCGCCGTTCTAGCGCGCTGGCGTAGAGCGGCACGGCTTCGCGGCACCGCCCTTCGTCGCACAACAACGCGCCGAGGTTCAGCGTCGCGTCCAGGTGCCCGGGGTCGAGCGCGAGAGCCTGCCGATACGCCGACTCGGCGGCGCCGCTGTCGTCGGCTTCGAGCGCCTGGCCACGTGCGAACCACTCGCCGGCGTCGAGCGCACGCATCTGCGGGCGCTTGCGATGCGGCAGCATCGCCACGGTCCCCCTGCGCGGCGAGATGTCGAGATCCATCAGCAGTTGCCCCGACTCGGGCTCCCATCGGGCGCCGCCGTCGTGGACCGCGACCGTGTTGCCCACGGCGGTGATCCGCAGGCCGGCGAGAGGTAGCTCATCGGGAAGCGACGAACGCAGGCGACGAAGCGAGGTCAGCAGCTTGCGCGGCGCAACGTACGCGCGCTGCAGTTCGATGGCGGTACGCAGCAGGACGACATCCTGGAACGAAAAGCGATATTCGTTGCGCGGGCCGCGCTTCGGAGACACGAAACCGGCGGCCACGAGACCGCGCACGACACCTCGCGACATGCCCAGCATCGCCTGGATGCTTCGCAGCGTGTACGGCGTCTCGACGGGGTGGCGGGTCACTTCTTCGCGCGCGAGCGGGCGGCCGGCTCCGGCGATGCCTGTGCGCGCCGCGCGCCCTTGCGCTCCTTGGCGGGTGCGGGCGCCGGTGTGCCCGCCCTCGCCTGCGCACGCGTGCCCTTCGCGGCGGCACCGGGCTTGCGGTCCAGGCTTGCCCGCAGGGCTTCCATCAGGTCGATGACCTGTGCGCCGGCAGCAGGTTGGGCTTCCTCGTGCACCACCACCCGCTTGCCGGCGATCTTCTCGTCGATGGCCGCGAGGATGCGCTTCTTCTCTTCGTCCTCGAACTGGCGCGGATCGTAATCGTCGGCCGAGATCTGGTCGATCAGCTGCAGCGCAAGCTTCAACTCGGCTTCCGAGACGCTTGCCTTCTCGATGTCGAGGTCCTTCATCGAACGCACTTCATCGGCGTAGAGCAGCTGCTGCAGCACCAGTCCGTCCTCGGCCGGGCGCACCTGCACGACGTACTGTCTCCCCTTCCAGGCCCACCGGGCAAGCGCGCAGCGCCCGCTCTTGCGCATCGCCTCGGCCAGCAGGCTGTAGGGCTTGCCACCGCGCTTGTCGGGCGCAAGGAAATACGCCTTGTCGTAGAAGATCGGATCGACCGCCTTCTCGGGAATGAACGCGACGATGTCGATGGTCTGGCTCGGGCTCTCCTGCAGCGCCTTGAGCTCTTCGTTCGAGAAGACCACGAAGCGGTCCTTCTCGAACTCGTAGCCCTTGACCAGCTCCGAGCGCTCGACCGGCTTGCCGTCCTTGGCCGACAGGTATTGCTGCCTGACCCGCGAGCCGTCCTGGGTCAGGAAGTTGAAACTGACCGAGGCAGCGCTCTCGGTGGCCGAATACAGCTTCACCGGGATCGACACCAGGCCGAACGTCAACGACAACGATGCGATCGAGCGTGCGGGCATTTCGAAGTCCTCTCGTGGACGGGCGCACGCAGGCCGGCCTGCGTGCCACGCGGGCACGATGGCAATCCGCGTTCCCGGCAGACGAACCGACGAGCCAGGAGAGCGTCAGACGCCCACCATCCACCCGACGCCGAAGCGGTCGGTGACCATGCCGAAGCGCGGCGACCAGAAGGTCTTCTCGGGCGGCATCTGCACCTTGCCGCCCTCGGCGAGCGCGTTGAAGACACGGTCGACCGCGGCCTCGTCCGGCAGCGAGATCGACAGCGAGAATCCGTCGAAGCGGGTGCCCTCGTCGCATCCGTCGGAGGCCATCAGCGTGGTCTGCCCGATGCGAAACGAGCAGTGCATGACCTTGTTCTCGAATCCCGGCGGCACCGTCCCGGGGGGAGGCGGATCGGGACTCTCGCTGAAACGAAGCAGCATCTCGACCTGCGCACCGAGCGCGTCGCGATAGAACTGGAGCGCTTCTTCGCAGCGGCCGGCGAAGAACAGGTAAGGCTGCACGATGGGATTGCTCATGTCGCGATACCTCCGAAGACATCGTCTTCATGCTTCCACGAGGGTCTCGAAGCCACCATAGATCATGCGCTTGCCGTCGAACGGCATCGGATTGACATCCGGCTGCAGGCGCGGATCGGCCATCAGCTTCTCCCAGGCTTCATCGCGTACCTTGCGCGAAGGCCAGGTGATCCAGGAGAACACCACCGTTTCATCCGCCTTGCGCTGCACGGCCATCGGGAACGACGTGAGCTTGCCTTCGGGCATGTCGTCGCCCCAGCACTCGACGACCGACAGCGCTCCGTACTCCCTGAACACCGGCGCCGCGGCAGCGGCGTGCTGCCGGTAGCTTTCACGGTTGGCGGTCGGTACCGCGGCGACGAATCCGTCCACGTAGTAGGTCATGATCGATCTCCCTCCCGGAGCACGACTAACGCCGCCCTCCGAGCATGCCCAGGCCCATCCTGAGCAGATCGCTCAGGTCGACCTGGCCGTCTCCGTCCTGGTCGAGCAACGCATCGAGCGTGCCTCCGCCCTGCCGGTTGACGTAGTCGCGTTCGACGCCGAGCGCCTGGCCGAGTTCGCCCGGATTGCTTCCGGCGGCAAACCTCTGGGCGAGGAACGACATGACGATCGGCGCGAGCGCGCGCAACAGCGTCGCGACGCGATCGCTGCCCAGACCGGTCGCCTGGCCCAGGCTGGCCTCGGCACGCTGCTCCCGGTCACCGAAGATGTGGCCGAGGATCGCCGAGCCGTCGTCCTGGCGTGGGCCACCGAACACATTGCCCAGCACGCTGCCCAGATCGGTTCCGGCGTGATCGCGCTGCAGCGCACCCAGTAGCGCGTCGGCCCCCTGGGGGCGTTCCGCATTGCGGCCCAGCGCACCGAGGATCAGCGGCAGCGCGGCGCCGATGGCCCCCATCGTCTGTTGCGGATCGGCTCCGATCTGGCGCGACATCTGCTGCAGCGGCGCACCCTGCAGCTGTTCGAGCAACTGGTCGGCGAGTGTCCGGTTCATGGCAGGCACCTCCTCGTGCTGGCAAACGGGCAAACGCAGATTGCCACAACCGGCGCCTGCTTGCCCGGCGACGCAGTAGGATCGGGCTCGGTGTCATCGCTTGCCGGACATGCCCCGCTTTCGCTTTCACGCGACGCTCGACGACCTGCTGCCGCCCGAGCTGCGTGGCGGACGCGAGTTCGAGCACCGTTGCGCGCGCAACGCCACTGCCAAGCACGCGATCGAGGCACTCGGCGTACCCCACACCGAGGTGGGACTGGTGTTGATCGACGGACATCCAGGCGAGCTCGGCCGGCTGCTGCGCGAAACCGATGTGCTCGAGGTGTTCCCCGCCGCTCCGTTGCTGCCCGCCGCCGGGGATCCCGCGCCGCGCTTTCTCGCCGACGCGCACCTGGGCGCACTCGCGCGACGGCTGCGCCTGCTCGGATTCGATACCGTGCTGGCACGCGCGGCACCGGACGCCGGCCTGGCAGCCTTCGCCGACGCCGAGGACCGCATCGTGCTCAGCCGCGACCGCGCGCTGCTCGAACACCGGCGCGTCGCGCGCGGGCGCTACGTCCGTGCGCGCGACAGCGACGCGCAGCTGCGCGAGGTCGTCGCGCATTTCGGCTTGAGCGCCTGCTTCCGGCCCTTCACGCGCTGCCTCGAGTGCAACGCGGTGCTGCGGCAGGCCGAGCCTGCCGAAGTCGCCGACCGCGTGCCCGCGCGGGTCGCCGCCGAACAGCACGCCTTCACGGTGTGCAGCGGCTGCGCCCGCGTGTATTGGCCCGGATCGCACTGGCGGCGCCTGCGCGCACTGGTCGACTCGCTGGGTTGAGGCCCGGTCAGGCCGGTACCCGGTCAGCGATGGGCGCGGCCGCGCGCGCCGGGGTGCTGCCGAGCGCGCTGGCACGGGTGGTGAACAGTCGCGCCAGGGGGCTGCGCGGCCGCATTGCCGTGCGCTCGGCCGCCAGCGCCGCGCCCAGCGCAGCGTCGCCGCCACGCAGCGCCGCCTCGATCAGCGTCAGGTCGAGCAGGTCGCGCTGCGCATGGCTGCCGCCGAAGCGATGCGCGCTGCTGCGGATCGGTCTCAGCAGCGCCACGGTGCGCGCGTAGTCGCCTTCGCCGAACGCCTGTACGGCACGAACCGCCGCCGCACCGACCTCGCGAATGAAGTCGACGTTGTCGCCGCCCTGCTCCAGCGCCCGCTGCTGTGCCTCGAGCACCGCCTGCTGCGCGTCGCGGCGTCCTGCGCCGACGAAGGCGAGCATTGCGTGCAGGTCGTTGAACGCGTAGTTGCCTGCCGCGGCGACGGGCTCCCAGTTGTCGGCCACGGCGTGCCAGCGATCGCCGACGTCCACGCCGCGCAGCTGCAGCCGCCACAGCATCGCGCTGGCGTCGACCAGCTCGAGCAACAGCGACGAGCGCGCGCCGAAGATCGGCCCGTCGAAGAGCTGCAGGACTTCGCCGATCTCTTCGCGCTCGAGGTGGTAGAGCGCCAGGTGCCACCAGTTGTGCACGGCCAGGAAGCTTTCCTTCGACCAGGTCGCGGCGTTCGGTCGCAGCCACGCAATGCCCTCTTCGGGACGGTTGCGCATCTCGTGCACGTGGGCCACCGCGTGCCAGCCCCAGCCATCGCGCGGTTCGAGCTCGACGCTCAGCCGTCCGTAGTGCTCGGCCTGCTCGTAGTCGCCGGTCTCTTCGAGCCCGAACGCGTACATGCCCAGCACCGCGTGGTAGCCACGCATGTCGCGGCTCCAGGCGGGCAGCGCGCGCGCGATGCGGTCACGCAGCATGCGCGAATGCCCGGTGAAGAAGTCCACCTGATGGCCAACCTGCAGCGCCAGCGGGTCGCGCGGATACAGCGCGCTCAGGTCCTCCAGCGCCAGGCCCGCGTCACGCCAGCGTCCGTCGGCAACCAGGCGCATCGCCGCGACGTGGCGACGCTCGCGATCGGTGGCGGGCAGCACGGCCGCCGCGGTGGCGCAGTCGCGTGCCACCGGCAGCCCGTCGGGTTCGGTGCCGAGCAGGTGCAGCCATCCCCTGAGCACGTGTGCCATCGTCATGTCGGGGCGGGCGGCCAGTGCACGATCGACGCTGGCGAGCGGGTCGCCGATCATGCAGCGCAGTTCGTGCGAGGCCTGCTCGAAGCCTGCGAGGCTTTCGGTGTTGGTGCCCGATACGGCGTATCCGGCATCGTCCTTCTGGATCATTTCAGTCGCTCCGGTGGTTGTGCTGGATGCCGCGAGTCGGCCACCCGAGCACGCAGTCTGTTGCACCGGCGCGAGATCGACTAAAGTCATTCATGCAACGAAACGGGCGTTCGTGCCATGGCCGATCCCTCTCGATCCATTCCGCCCATCGTCGTCGCCCTGCTCGGCGTGCCCGACGCCACGGCGGCCACGCTGTACGGCTACTACGACACGTTCGCCAGCACCTGCCGCGACTGGGAGATGGTGCACGGACGCCGGGCAGCATCGCCGTTCCGTCCAATGGTGGTGTCGCGCGACGGGCAGCCTTTCACCGCCGCCAACGGCATTCGCATCACACCCGACACGGACTTCGCAGGGCTGCCGACCCCCGGCATCGTGTGCGTGACCGACCTGGCCGTACCCCCCGATGAGCCGCTCGGTGACCGGTACGACGTGGAAGCACGATGGATCCGCGAGCGCCACGCCGACGGCGCCACCGTGACCTCGTCCTGCTCGGGCGCGCTGCTGCTCGCGCACGCCGGCCTGCTCGACGGGCTGGACGCCACCACCCATTGGGCCTGGTGCGACGCGTTGCGCCGTCGCTATCCGCGCACGCGCTGGCATCCCGACCGCGGCCTGGTTGCCGCGGGCTCCGACCAGCGCATCATGATGGCCGGCAGCGGCATTGCCTGGCACCAGCTGGTGCTGTCGCTGATCGCGCGCCATGCGGGCGTCGAGGCGGCCATGCAGGTGGCGCGCATCAACCTGATGGACTGGAACACCACCAGCCCGATCGCCTATGCGTCGCTGCGACACGGGGCGCAGGCGTCCGACCCGGTGGTGGCGCGCTGCCAGGAGTGGGCCGCGCTGCACTACCAGGCGGAGGCGCCGGTGGCCCGCATGGTCGCGTTGTCGGAGTTGCCCGAACGCACCTTCAAGCGCCGGTTCGCGCAGGCCACCGGCATGAGTCCGCTCGAATACGTGCACACGCTGCGCCTGGAAGAGGCCAAGCAGATGCTGGAGGCCGGCGACGAGCCGGTCGAGGCGATCGCGCTCGAGGTGGGCTACCAGGACGCGAGCTTCTTCTCGCGGCTGTTCCGGCGTCGTGTCGCGCTCACGCCGGCGCAGTACCGCCGGCGCTTCGGCGGGCTCAAGCGTCGCCTGAACGGGACGGCGACGCCGCCGGCGGCCGCGCCGCGAGATGCGCACGGGCACGCGGCGACGCTGTGAACTCCCCGCTGTAGCGCCCGAGCAGCTTGCCGATGCGCGCGGTGTCGTAGCCCAGCTGCGTGAACGCGATGCCGCGATCGAAGGCTTCGTCGTACTCGGCGATCAGCCCGCCGCGCAGGCGCAGTTGCGCGATGCCCTCGAAGACGATCACCTGTCCCGCACTGTCGGGCTGGCGCGAGCGGTAGCTGAACACGTAGCGCGCGTAGCCGATGTCGCCGGCCACTGCAGGGTCGAAGAACTGCCAGAAGAACGCTTCGCCGCCGACGTAGAACCGTTCGAGCATCGCGGCGATGGCGTCGCGCCCGTCGTGGACGCCGAAGAAGCCGTCGTGGTAGCGCCCGTCGCGCGTGAACAGCGACGCGAATCCCGCGCTGTCACGCGCGGCGACGGCCCGGGCGAAGCGTTCGAGCAGTGCGCCCAGGCCGGCCGTGCCCATCGACGCTTCAGCGTGCATCGCGCAACGGCAGTTCGCCGGCCAGGTAGCGTTGGCGGTAGGTTTCGAACGGCATGGCATCGGCAGCTTCGATGCGCCGCTGCTCGTCCAGCGAATCGTGTGCCGTCTGCACGAAGCGCGCCTGCACGTCGGGCGCAAGCGGCATCGCGAGCAGGCGTTCGCGATGCTGCTGCGATTGCGCGAGCGCGAAGCGCGGGAACGAGTTGCCGTGATGCTGCGCCATCACGCGCAGCGAGCGCGCCGACGGCGTGAGCGAGGCGTCGGACAGCGCGGCTTCGGCCGCCGCGAGGGCGTCGGCGTGCGGCGCGTCGCCGGGCCCGCCCCCGGAGGCAGCGTCGAGCGCCTCGGCAATCGGTGCGCACTCGCGCAGCAGCGCCCTGCCCCATTCGAGGAGGCCGATCTGTTCGCCACCGCGCTGCAGTCTCAGGCCGGGCTCGCGCCCGAACTGCGCAACGCGATGCTGGTTGCGCGACATCTCGGCAATCTCTTGCGGCGTGTCGTGTGGGCTTTCGGCGAGCAGGCAGTGCAGCAGGAACACGTCCAGGAAGTGGAGCGTGCCGACCGGAATGCCGACCGGATCGAAGGGATCGAGGTCCAGGCAGCGCACCTCCACGTATTCCACCCCGCGCTCGGCGAGCGCGCGCAGCGGCCGCTCGCCCGGGCGGATGCCGCGTTTGGGGCGAATGGTGCCGTAGAACTCGTTCTCGATCTGCAGCAGCGTGTCGTTCAGTTGACGGTACAGCCCGCCACCATCGTGGATGCCGATCTGCTGGTAGGGAGGATACGGTTCGGTCAGCGCGCGCTCCAGCGACCTCGCATAGCCGTCGAGGCCGTTGTAGCTGACGGCCAGCGTTGCCTGCGCGTCGCTCTGGTAGCCGAGCGGCCCCATGCGCAGCGAGGTGGCGTGCGGCAGGTACAAGGTACCGCTCTCCAGCGCCTGCAGGCCGTGTGCCTGGTCGGGCAGGAAAGTGCTGCACACGGCCGGCGAGGCCCCGAACAGATACAGCAGCAGCCACGAATGGCGGCGGAAGTTGCGGATCAGTGCGAAGTAGGCATCGGTGCGATAGGCCTGCGTGTCGCCCTGGTACCGGTCGGCGCGCTGCAGGATCGGCCACGCGGCTTCCGGCACCGAGAAGTTGTAGTGGATGCCCGAGATCGTCTGCATCCGCCTGCCATAGCGATGCGACAGCCCCTGCCGGTAGACGGTCTTGGCGCGGCCGACGTTGGAGGTGCCGTACCTGGCCAGCGGAATCGCGTCGTCGGGCGGAAGGCCGCACGGCATGCTCGCCCCCCACAACAGCTCGTCGCCTATCTGGCGACAGACGAACTGGTGGATTGCGGTGAGCTCGGCAATGCAGGCGCCGGCCGCGGTGTGCACGCCGGTGATCAGCTCGAGCTGTGCCTCGCTGAAATCGGTGGTGATGTGCGGATGCGTGAGCGCCGAGCCGAGCCCCTTCGGGTGCGGTGTGTCGGCGAGCCCGCCGTCGGGCCGCGCGCGCAGGCTCTCCTTCTCGATGCCACGCGCGAGCGACCCCAGCAGCTCGGGCGGCAGCATCTGCAGCCTGTCTGGTGGCCGGTTCAAGGGCAGCGCTCCGCGCGTTCGGGGGGATTCGGCATCGCGAGGTTCATGCGAGCGATCTTAACCTCGTTGCCGCTGCCTCGCGCCGCAGCGCGCCGACGGACCGATGTACGCGGCGCAATGCCGCTTCAATGACCGAACTCGCGTGCCAGGTCGACGGTCGAACGGCGCCCGAGGTGCGCGAAGTTGCTCCCCAGCCACTCGTCGGCGGCGGCGTGGCCGGCGCGGTGCAACCGGGTCAGCGTGGCCGTGTCGGCCTGCAGCCGGTTCGTGCTTCCCAGGTCTGCGAGTGCCGAGGCGCCGTCGAGCCGATGTACGTGCAGCGCGCCGAGATGTCGTATCAGCGGCTCGTGGTACTCGCGCAGCGGGCGGCCCTCGCGGTGCAGCATCTCCTTGAGCATGGCGATCAGGCGCAGCTCCTTGAGCACGCTGCCGTTGAACGTGATTTCGTCGATGCGCTCGAGGATGTCCGGCGCCTGCGTGGGCACGTCGTCGTGTTCGAGCGGGTTGAGCTGCACCAGCAGCAGGTCGTGTGCGCCGCTGTCGGCCACCAGTGGAAACAGCGACGGATTGCCCATGTAGCCGCCGTCCCAGTAGGCCTCGCCGTCGATCTCCACGGCCTGGAACAGCATCGGCAGGCATGCCGATGCGAGCACCGCCTCGAGGCTCAGCGATTCGTTGCGGAAGACCTTCAGCCGACCCGAGCGCACGTGCGTGGCGCCGACGAACAGCCGCACCTTGTCGCAGCGCCGCACCGCGTCGAAGTCCACGGCCTTCTCGAGCACGCGGCGAAGCGGATTGACGTTCAGCGGATTGAGTTGGTACGGCGAGAACACCCGGCTCGCCATGTCCAGGTACGGTCCCAGCGGCGACCACGTCGACAGCGCGCCGCCGAGCGTGCCGGCGAACAGGCCGCCGCCGAAGAGCGGATTGAGCCGGACGCCCGCGCCGACGTCGGTCCAGAATCCGCGCAGCGCCTCGCGCGCCGCGCTGCGCCCGCCGGCCATCAGGCCGGAGGCGAGCACCACTGCGTTCATCGCCCCGGCGCTGGTGCCGCTGATCGCGGAAACTTCGAGGCGCTCGTCCTCGAGCAGGCGGTCGAGCACGCCCCAGGTGAAGGCGCCGTGCGCGCCGCCTCCCTGCAGGGCGAGGTCGATCCGCTTGCGGGGTCGGGAGCGGCGACGCGAGGCGCTCATGGGACAATCCTGCGGGGGCCGTTCACGAAGGCGCCGATGATAGCGGACTGCGCGCGGAGGGCAATGGCGATGGGTGGCGGAATCGAGCTGTACATCGGCAACAAGAACTACTCGTCGTGGTCGATGCGCCCGTGGGTGCTGATGCGACAGGCGGGCATCGACTTCGAGGAAGTCATGATCCGCTTCGACTCGTTCGAGGCGGGCTCGGAGTTCAAGCGTCGGCTGGTCGGGCTCAGCCCGACCGGCAAGGTGCCGGTGCTGCGGACCACCATCGACGGTGCGCCGCTGGTGATCTGGGACACGCTCGCGATCGCCGAATACCTTGCCGAGCGCTTCCCGGCGCTGCAGTTGTGGCCGGCCGGCGCTGCCGCGCGCGCGCGCGCACGCTCGGTCACGGCCGAGATGCACGCCGGTTTCGCGGCATTGCGCAGCCAGTTTCCGTTCAACGTCGAGGCGAACCTGCCGCAGATCGGCCAGCGCCTGCGGGCCGAGCAAGCGGCGCTGCGCGCCGACATCGCGCGCGTCTCGGAGTTGTGGGGTGACTGCCTGGCGGCGTCGGGTGGTCCGTTCCTGTTCGGCCGCTATTGCATCGCCGACGCGTTCTTCGCGCCGGTGGTGCTGCGTCTTCGCACCTATGGCGTGCCGCTCGATGCGGCCTGCGTGGGATATGCGCGCCGCATCGTCGAAAGCGAGGGCGTGGCCGCGTGGATCGAAGGCGCGCTGGCCGAGAAGGACTTCCTGCCTTTCGAGGAGCCGTACCGCAGTGCGCCGGCGAGCGCGAAGCCCGGCACCTGAGTGCGGTCGGCTGGGGCCTGTTCGCAGCCCTAGCTCCCCTCCTCCCGGACGCCCCACGGCGTGATCGGCTGCGGCTGCGTCAGTTCCTCGGGGCGCATCACGCGGTCGAGTTGCTCCTTCGACATCAACCCGCGGTCGAGCACGATCCGGTAGACACTGCCGCCGGTGGCGTGCGCCTCGGCCGCCACCGCGGTGGCGTTCGCGTAGCCGATGTACGGATTGAGCGCGGTCACGATGCCGATCGAGTTCTCGACCATGTCGCGCAACCGCTCGCGGTTTGCGGTGATGCCGCGCACGCAGCGCTCGGTGAGCGTGAGGCAGCCGTTGCGCAGGTGCTTGAGGCTCTTGAACAGGCTGTGCGCGATGATCGGCTCGAACGCGTTCAGCTGCAGT
>CAZBTE010000050.1:0-11442 GCA_964494665.1 uncultured Limnobacter sp. | reverse complement strand
GCACCAGCCACGGCGCCTACAAGTTCACCCGCAAGCCCACCGGCGACATCCTCGCGATCTCGCGGATCAGGGAGATCCACGCCCGCATCCCCAACACCCACCTGGTGATGCACGGCTCCTCGTCGGTGCCGCAGGAGCTGCTGGCCGAAATCCGCAAGTATGGCGGCGACATGAAGGAAACCTACGGCGTGCCGGTCGAGGAGATCCAGGAGGCGATCAAGTACGGCGTGCGCAAGATCAACATCGACACCGACATCCGCTTGGCGATGACGGCGGCGATCCGCAGGTTCCTCGTCGAGAACCCGTCGAAGTTCGATCCGCGCGAGTACCTGAAGCCGGCGCGCGAGGCCGCGAAGCAGATCTGCCTGCAGCGCTATCGCCAGTTCGCTTGCGAAGGACAGGGCAGCAAGATCCGCGGCGTTCCGCTGTCGACGATGGTCGAGCGCTATCGCAAGGGCGAGCTGGCGCAGGTCGTCAACTGAACCCGGCGACGCGCGCTCGTCAGCCCTCGATGGTCTGGCCGAGCGCGTTGTCGACCACCAGCGGCGTGTCGAAGTACTGCAGCGCGGGCACGCTGCCGTAACGGTCCATGATGCGCTGGCGCCAGGCCGCGTCGTGCGCGGCTTCGGCGGCAGCGCGATGCTTCCACAGGTACAGCGCGCCGGAACGCCCGTTGGCCGCGTCGTAGAGGAAGGTCTTCCGGATCAGGTCAGGGTTGCGCCGCCACGCGGGCGCGACTTCGCGCATGCCCGCGACCACTTCGTCGCGGCTCATGCCCGGCGGCAGGTCGAACCACACCAGTTCGCTGATCATCGCGATACCTCCATCATCGACGCCCGTCGTCGTGTCCGATCCACGCCATCGTAACCGGGCACGTCTATCATGCTCGCCGGAGGCCGCGTGCGTCGGCCCGCGGAGTCGCGATGCCCAGGTTCGCCGCCAACCTCACGCTGATGTACACCGAGCTGCCGTTCCTGCGGCGGTTCGAGGCCGCCGCGCACGACGGCTTCCGGGCGGTGGAATTCCAGTTTCCGTACGACTTCGATGCCGGTGCGATTGCCGCGGCGCTGGCAGACAGCGGCCTGCAGCAGGTACTGTTCAACGCGCCGCCCGGCGACCCCGCTGCCGGCGATCGCGGCACCTGCAGCCTGCCCGGGCGCGAGGCCGAGTTCCGCGCCGGCATCGAGCGCGCGATCGGCTACGCCGTCGCGCTGCGCTGTCCACGGCTGCACGTGATGGCGGGCATCGTGACCGATCCGGTGCAGCGTGCGCGTCAGCGCGACTGCTACGTAGACAACCTGCGCTGGGCGGCAAGGCGGCTGGCGGCTGAAGGAATCACCGCGCTGATCGAGCCGATCAACACGCGCGACGTGCCCGGTTACCTGCTGAACACGCAGGCCGATGCGCACGCGATCGTCGCCGAGGTCGGCGAGCCGAACCTGAAGGTGCAGATGGACCTCTATCATTGCCAGGTCGTCGAGGGGGACGTGGCGACGAAGATCCGCCGTTACCTGGCGGGCGTGGGCCACATGCAGATCGCCGGCGTGCCCGAGCGCCACGAACCCGATGTCGGGGAGCTGAACTACCCGTACCTCTTCGAACTCATCGACGCGCTCGGCTACGAGGGCTGGATCGGCTGCGAGTACGTGCCGCGCGGCGCCACCCGCGACGGGCTCGGATGGCTGGCGCCCTCGCGCCGGAGCGATCAGGCAGAATAACGGTTTTCGCGCGGTCCTTCCGATGGCGGTCGTCTATCACTCGAACCTGCACTCGTTGCCGCTGCTGTCGCGCGGCAAGGTGCGCGACAACTACGCGATCGGCGATGACCGGCTGCTGATCGTGACCACCGACCGGCTGTCGGCGTTCGACGTCGTCATGGCCGACCCGATCCCGGACAAGGGCCGCGTGCTCAACCAGATGGCGCTGTTCTGGTTCGAGCGGCTGGCCGACGTGGTGCCGAACCACCTCACCGGCATCGATCCCGAGTCGATCGTCGCGCCCGACGAGCGCGACCAGGTGCGCGGCCGCTCCATGGTGGTCAAGCGACTGCAACCGATCCTGGTCGAGGCCGTGGTGCGCGGCTACCTGATCGGCTCGGGATGGAAGGACTACGAGGCCGGCGGCGCGGTGTGCGGCATCGCGCTGGCACCGGGCCTGCGCATGGCCGACCGGCTGCCCGAGCCGATCTTCACGCCTGCCGCCAAGGCAGCGCAGGGCGAGCACGACGAGAACATCGCGTTCGACGACATGGTCGCGCGCATCGGCGCGCCGCTGGCCGAACGCATCCGTGCGACGAGCCTCGAGCTGTACCGGCGCGCGAGCGACTACGCGGCCGGGCGCGGCATCCTGATCGCCGACACGAAATTCGAGTTCGGACTCGACGACGACGGCACGCTGTGCCTGATGGACGAGGTGCTGACGGCCGACTCCTCACGCTTCTGGCCTGCGGATTCGTGGCGGCCGGGCAGCTCGCCGCCGTCGTTCGACAAGCAGTTCGTGCGCGACTACCTCGAGACGGTGCCGGGCTGGAACAAGCGCCCACCGCCGCCGCCGCTGCCGCGCGAAGTGATCGAGCAGACCGCGCAGAAGTATCGCGAGGCGCTGTACCGGCTGACGGGGCAGGAACTGGACCCGCAGTAACCGGGCGGGCAGGCGCGGCGCGACCGGTCGGGCGTTGCAGCCGAAGACCGGCACGCGGCGGTGAAGGGCGGGTGCATTGGCCGACGAAGGAGCGACGATGAACACGGCGCTGGTAGGCGTGGTGATGGGGTCGAACAGCGACTGGGACGTGATGCAGCATGCGGCGTCGGTGCTGCGCGAGTTCGGGGTGGCGTTCGAGGCGCGCGTGCTCTCCGCGCACCGCATGCCCGACGACATGTTCCGTTACGCCGAACAGGCGCGCGAGCGCGGCTTGCGCGCGATCATCGCGGGCGCGGGCGGGGCGGCACACCTGCCGGGCATGCTGGCGTCGAAGACCATCGTGCCGGTGCTCGGCGTGCCGGTGCCTTCGAAGTACCTGCGCGGCGAGGATTCACTGCTGTCGATCGTGCAGATGCCGCGCGGCATCCCGGTGGCCACGTTCGCGATCGGCGAGGCCGGCGCCGCCAATGCCGCGCTGCACGCGGTCGCGCTGCTCGCAGCCAGCGACGATGCGCTGGCCGGGCAGCTCGCGGACTTTCGTGCGCGCCAGAGCGAAGCCGCGCGCGCGATGACGTTGCCGGGCGCGTGATGGGGCGTACCGCGACGATTGCGCCGCCGGCAGCGGGCGCCGCGCGCCGGCATCGGCCGTTGCCGCCGCTAGCGCCCGGCTCTTGGCTCGGGCTTCTCGGCGGCGGACAGCTCGGGCGCATGTTCTGCATGGCCGCGCAGAGCCTGGGATACCGCGTGTGCGTGCTGGATCCGGCTGCCGACAGCCCGGCCGGATCGGTCGCCGACCGGCACCTGCAAGCCGGCTATCTCGACGAGCAGGCGCTGGGCGAGATCGCGCGCAGCTGCCGCGCCACCACCACCGAGTTCGAGAACGTGCCGGCGCGTGCGCTGGAGTTCCTCGCGCTGCACGGCATCGTCAGTCCCGCCGCCGACAGCGTCGCGGTGGCGCAGGACCGAATCGACGAGAAGGCGTTCGTGCGCCGTTGCGGGCTCGAGACCGCCCCCTATGCCGAAGTGCGATCGGCGGACGACCTGCGCGCCGCACCGGCGTCGCTGTTCCCGGGCATCCTGAAGGCTGCGCGCCTCGGCTACGACGGAAAGGGGCAGGAGAGCGTCGCCTCGGTCACCGAAGCGCTTGCGGCGTTCGCGCGCCTGGGCAACGTGCCCTGCGTGCTCGAGCAGCGCCTGCCGCTCGAGCTGGAAATCTCGGTGGTGGTGGCGCGCGGCTTCGACGGGCGCGGCGTCGTCTATCCGGTGAGCGAGAACGTGCACCGGGCGGGCATCCTGGCGATGTCGACGGCGCCTGCGCGCATCTCGCAGGACCTGGCGGCGCGTGCGGCCGACGCGGCGCTGCCAATCGCCGACGCGATCGACTACGTCGGCGTGCTGTGCGTGGAGTTCTTCGTGCTGGCCGACGGCAGCCTGCGCGTCAACGAGCTGGCGCCGCGGCCGCACAACTCCGGCCACTACACGATCGATGCATGCATCACCAGCCAGTTCGAACAGCAGGTCCGTGTGCTGGCCGGACTGCCGTTGGGCTCGACGCGCCAGCACCAGTCGGCGGTGATGCTCAACATCCTCGGCGACTGCTGGTTTCGCCAGCTCGGCGATGCGCGTCCCAGCGCCGCGCCGCACGAACCCGAGTGGCACGTCGTGCTCGCGCACCCGTCGGCCAAGCTGCACCTGTACGGCAAGCGCGAGGCGCGCCCGGGGCGGAAGATGGGCCACGTCACCGTGCTCGCCGACGGCGTCGACGAGGCGGTGCGGGTGGCGGTGCAGATCGAGCGCGCGCTCGGGATCGGCTTGCCGGGCGTATCGCTCAGGCTGTAACGCGACGGAACGCCACGTGGGCGCCAATCCACGCGCGGCCGACGCGCGGGCGATCGAGGAGGCGGCGCGCCGGCTCGCGGCCGGCGAGCTGGTCGCGTTTCCCACCGAGACCGTGTACGGCCTGGGCGCAGATGCGGCCAGCGAACGCGCGATCGCTGCCGTGTATCGCCTCAAGGGGCGCCCGCCCGGCCACCCGCTGATCGTGCACGTGCTCGACGCCGTGCAGGCCGAATGGTGGGCGCACTGGCCCCGGGCCGCGCAGCGGCTGGCCGATGCGTTCTGGCCCGGGCCGCTCACGATGATCCTGCAGCGCCGCGGCGATGCCCCCGGCTTTGCCTGCGGGGGCCAGGCGTCGATCGGCTTGCGTGCACCTTCACATCCGGTGGCGCGCGCGCTGCTGGCGGCGTTCGCGGCGCGCGGCGGCCACGGCGTGGCGGCGCCGTCGGCAAACCGTTTCGGCCGCGTGAGCCCGACATGTGCCGCGCACGTGATCGACGACCTCGGTGCCGAGGCGCCGATGGTGCTCGACGGCGGGCCGTGCACGGTCGGCGTCGAATCGACGATCATCGACCTGACGCGCGAGCGCCCGGCGCTGCTGCGGCCCGGCGGCATGGGCGTGGCGCAACTCGAAGCGGTGCTTGGCGCGCCGCTGGCCCCGCCCGACGCGCAGTCGGCGCGTGCGCCGGGCACGCTCGCTGCGCACTACGCGCCGGTCACGCCGATCGAGCTCGTCGATGCAATCGAGTTGCCGGTGCGCATCGCGCACGCACGCGCGCGCGGCGAGCGTGTCGCGTCGTGGACGCGCGGCGGGCCTTCCGGGCGCGACGCCGACGAAGCGCAGCCGGCTGGCGGAGCTGCACCCGAGACGCGCCGCCCGCGCGCCGACGTCGAGCGGGTCATGCCCGATGACCCGGGCCTGGCCGCGCGCGAGTTGTACCATAGCCTGCGCGAGCTGGACCGCTGCGGCTGCAGCCGCATCCTGATCGAGCGCGTACCCGACACGCCGGCGTGGCAGGCCGTGGCCGACCGGCTGCGACGCGCCGCAGCGGGCGCCACGCTCGCGAGGCACGACCACGGAGGACGATGATGCCGAGAATCGTTTCGACGAGCGCCGCCGCGCTGCTGTTGTCGCTGGCGGTGCAGGTGCAGGCACAGCCGCTCGGCAGGCCGGGCCTGTGGGAAGTCACGACCGCCAATCCCGAACTCGACCAGGCGCGCGCGCAGATGGCGCAGCAGCTGGAGAAGATGCCGCCGGCGCAGCGTGCGCAGATGCAGGCGATGATGAACAGCATGGGTGTCGGGATGACGCCCAGCGGCGCCACCCGCGTGTGCGTGTCCGCCGAGATGGCCGGCGAGTCGCTGCCCGCAGCCATGCCCGACGGTTGCAAGGGCACCGCCAAGACCAGCGGCCGCACGCTGAAGTTCGAGTTCAGCTGCGAGGACGGCTCGAACGGGCGCGGCGAGTTTGCCTATCCCGACGACCGCTCGTACACCGGCTGGACCGATTCCACGACGCAGGGGCGCAAGATGCGCGTCGAGCACAGCGGGCGCTGGATCTCGGCCGACTGCGGCGCGCTCGCGCCGATTCGCAAGCCCCGCTGACCGGCGCTGCTCAGCGATCCTGCGGCTGCACCAGCAGCAGCGGTCGCCGGCACTCGCGAACCAGCGCCTGCGCGGTGGAGCCGAGCACCGCGGCGCGCACGCCGGTGCGCCCCAGCGTGCCCACGCAGACCAGGTCGGGCGCTTCGCGTTCGATGGCCTCGATGATCGCGCGCTCGGCGAGATCGTGCTCGATGATCTCGGCGCGCAACGTGCGACCACCGGGCGCCTTCGGCAGCAGCGCCTCCAGTTCGGCGCGCCGTTCCTCGACCACCGCGCGGTGCTCGGCGGCGAACGACGCATAGGAGCGCCGTCCGAACTGGCCGCCGCGCATCAGGTTGGGGCTGATTGCGTGCACCACGATGACCTCGCCGTCGGGCGGAGCGATCGCCAGTGCATAGTCGAACGCGCGGTTGCCGATCGGCGACAGGTCGGTTGCCACCAGGATGCGCCGCACGGTCGGTTGCAGCCGCGTGACCGGCGCGGCGCCGGCGCCGGGCACCACAAGCACGTTGGTCGAGGAATCGCGCAGCAGGTCGAGCGCCACCGAGCCGGTGAACAGGCGCTCTACCGCGCCACGCTGGTGCGAGCCGACGATCACCAGGTCGGCGTGCTCGCGCTCGGCCAGGTGCGCCAGCCGTGCGGCGGGATCGCCGTCGTGCGCGGAGATGACCACCTCGATCGGCAACGACGGCACCGCGCGCCCCAGGCGGCGCGCGATCTCGTTGCGCAGGTGCTCCTGCGACCGGTCGGGCGAATCGAGCAAGCCCATGCGCGCGGCCTCGCGCTCCGGGTCATCGACGAAGGCGGCCATCAGGTGGCAGGCGCCCAGCGCGACCAGTTGCTCGGCGAACAGCACCGCGGCGTCCGCCTGCGGCGTGAAGTCGTAGGCGATCAGCATCCGCAGCGGCCGTTCGCCGCGCAGCCACGCGAGCAGCGGGGCCGCGTCGCGCATCACGAGCATCGGCGACTCGGTGCGCCGCAGCGCGCGTTCGCAGGTCTTGCCCAGGCGCACGCCGGCGCCGTCGCGCCGCCCGATCGCGGGCATGATCAGCAGCGCGTCGTCGCGGCGCTTCGCCTCGGCCAGCAGCGCCTCGTCGGGCCAGCCGGCAGGAAGCTCCACCGATACCGACGCGCCGGTCTGCCGCAGCGGCTCTGCGGCCTGAGCGAGCGCGTCGCGCGCCGCCCTGTCGAGCGTATCGAGTATCCCTGCCGGGCCAAGCAGTACGCTGCGCGTATCGAGCGCGTGCACCAGCGTCAGGTCGCCGCCGCTGCGCTGGGCAAGCAGCGCGCCGACCAGGCCGGCCTCGTCGCAGCGCTCGCTGAAATCGGTCCCGCACACAACACGCATCGCATCGTCTCCGTGGTCGTGGTTCGCCCGATTCTAGGCGACGAGCGCATGCGCGCGCCACGATCCGGTCAATGTTGCGCCACCGCGGCGGAAATGCCCATGTCGCGCAGGAACGCGTCTACCGCGGCGATCACCTCGTCGGGACGATCGAACTGCGGACTGTGACGGCAGTCGGGGAGCTTGAGCAGCCGCGCATCGGGGCGCAGCTCGGCGATCCGTTCGAGCTGGCGCATCGTGCCATACTGGTCCTGCTCGCCCTGGATCGCAAGGATCGGGCAGCGCGATGCCGCCACCTCTGCCTCGATGTTCCACGCCGCGAACTGCTCCGACAGCCACACGTCGCTCCAGCCGCGGAACGCACCGTCGACGTCGTCGTGATACCGCGCGAGCCGCTCGCGCAGGTCGCTGCGGCCGAACTCGGCCGTGATGGCGGCGATCGAATCGACGCACACCGGCTCGACGAACAGGTGCGGTGCCAGCGCGACTACTGCGCGCGCCGCGCCGGGGAACCGGCCCGCGTGGATCAGCGCGATCGACGCACCGTCGCTGTGTCCGACCAGCACCGGCTGCTCGATGTCGAGCGCAGCCAGCAGCGCCGGCAGCGCGTCGGTGGCCTCCTCGTGCATGAAGTGCGCCGAACGCTTGCCCGGCAGCCGATCGGAACTGCCGTATCCGAGCCGCGAGTACACCAGCCCCGGCAGCCCCACGCACGCGCACAGCCGCTGGGGAAAGGTGCGCCACATCGCCACGCTCCCCAGTCCCTCGTGCAGGAACACCAGCACTGGCGCGCCGGGGCGCCATTGCCCGATCGGCCGGTATTCGATCCGCGTGCCGCGCACGAGGACGTGGCGGCACGTCTCGTCACCCGGGTTTTTCATGAGTTATATTGCAGTTTGTCGGAGATCATTGGATTATCTTGCATGGCATCGGCGGTCGCGGGCAAATCGTCGGACGAAGCGGGGTTCCTCGCCTCGCTCGGGCGGCGCGTGCGTGAACGTCGCGACGAGGCAGGGCTGACGCGCCGGCGGCTCTCCGATCTGTCCGGATTGTCCGAGCGCTACCTGGCGCAGCTCGAATCGGGCGACGGCAACATCTCGATCCTGCTGATCCGCCGCGTCGCCGAGGCGCTCGGCTGCCCGCTCGAGCAGTTGCTGAGCGACCATGCGGCCGATCCCGAAATCGCCAGCGCGTTCGAGGTGCTGCGAACGCTGGAGCCTGGCCAGCGCCATCAGGCGGTGCTGGCACTGCAGCAGCGCTTCGGCGAGATGAGCCGGGAGCGCGCAAGGCGCATCGCGCTGGTGGGGCTGCGCGGCGCCGGCAAGTCGACGCTCGGCGCGAAGCTCGCGGCGCGCCTGAAGATCCCGTTCTTCGAGCTCGACCAGCAGATCGAGCGCGAACTGGGCGCCAGCCTGGAGAGCATCTTCGCCATGTACGGCCAGGACACCTACCGCGAAGCCGAGCGCCGGGTGCTCGAGCGGCTGACGCGCACGCACCGGCGCTGCGTGATCGCCACGGGTGGGTCGCTGGTGCTGGAGCCGGTCGCGTACGAGTTGCTGCGCGAGCGTTGCCTGACGATCTGGCTCAAGGCCTCGCCCGAGGAGCACATGGACCGCGTGATCGCGCAGGGCGACTTGCGGCCGATGCGCGGGCGCGATCATGCGATGGCCGAGCTGCGAGCGATCCTGAAGCAGCGCGAGCGTCTCTACGCGCTGGCAGACGCGTCGGTCGACACCACCGGCGCAACCGAGGCCGAGAGCCTCAAGCGCCTGCTCGAGGTGCTCGCGGTGGCCAGCCCGCTGGCCGGCTCCTCCGCGCGCGAAGGCTCCGCAGGCTGAGCGATAATCCGGGCTGTTTTCCGCACCGAGGAGAAGTGTCGTGGTCGAGCTATCGAGTGCCGATCATTCGGCGAGTCCGCCCCGGGTCACGATCCCGCGCAGTTACAACGCGGCGCACGATCTGCTCGAGCGCAACCTGCAGGCGGGCCGCGGCGACCGGCTCGCGTTCATCGACGACCAGGGCAGCTACAGCTACGCGGAGCTGGCCAGACGCGTGAACCGCTTCGCCTCGTCGCTGGCGGGGCTGGGGCTGCGCGCCGAGGACCGGGTGCTGCTGTGCATGCTCGACACGATCGACTGGCCGGTCGCGTTCCTGGGCGCGATCAAGGCCGGCGTGGTGCCGGTGGCGGTCAACACGCTGCTCAAGTCGCAGGACTACGAGTACATGCTGCGCGACTCGCGCGCGCGCGTGCTGTTCGTGTCGCAGGCACTGCTGCCGAGCTTCGAGGGGCTGGCCGCGAAGGTGCCCACGCTCGAGCGCACGATCGTCTCCGCGGCGCCCGCCCACACCGGTAACGACGATTTCTCCGCGCTGCTGGCTGGCGGGCGAGACGAGTTCGAGCCGGCCGCGACGGTGGCCGACGAACCGTGCTTCTGGCTGTACTCGTCGGGCTCGACCGGCGCACCGAAGGGCACGGTGCACGTGCACGCGAGCCTGATCCAGACCGCCGAACTGTTTGCGCGCCCCGTGATCGGCATTCGCGAGAGCGACATCGTGTTCAGCGCAGCGAAGCTGTTCTTCGCCTACGGCCTGGGCAATGGCCTGACGTTCCCGATGTCGGTCGGCGCGACGGCGGTGCTGATGGCCGAGCGCCCGACGCCCGAGGCGGTGTTCCTGCGGCTGATCGGCGCGGCCCCCGAAGCGCAGGCGCAGCTGCGCCTGCGCCCCACCGTGCACTACGGCGTGCCGACGCTCTTTGCGAGCATGCTGGCGAGCCCCGCCTTCCCCGCGCGCGAGCAGCTCGGGCTGCGCGTGGCCACGTCGGCCGGCGAGGCGTTGCCGGCACGCGTGGGCGCGACGTTCACCGAGCGTACCGGCGTGGAGATCCTCGACGGCATCGGCTCGACCGAGATGCTGCACGTGTTCCTGTCGAACCGCGCCGGCGAAGTGCGTTACGGCACCACCGGCAAGCCGGTGCCCGGCTACGCGCTGCGCCTGGTGGGCGAGGACGGGCGCGAGGTCGATGTCGGCGAGGTGGGCGACCTGTACATCAACGGGCCGTCGGCCGCGGCGATGTACTGGAACCAGCGCGAGAAGACGCGCCAGACCTTCCAGGGCGAGTGGACGCGCAGCGGTGACAAGTACGTGCGCGACGCCGACGGCTACTACACCTACGCGGGGCGCTCCGACGACATGCTCAAGGTGAGCGGCCAGTACGTGTCGCCGTTCGAGGTGGAGTCCGCGATCGCCTCGCATACGGCCGTGCTCGAAGCGGCCGTGGTCGGCGCCGCCGACGACGACCGGCTGATCAAGCCGAAGGCCTACGTGGTATTGAAGGAGCCCGGCACCGCCTCGCCGGCGCTGGCCGAGGAACTGCGCGGGTACGTTAAGGACCGGCTGGCGCCGTTCAAGTATCCGCGCTGGATCGAGTTCGTCGACGAGTTGCCGAAGACGGCCACCGGCAAGATCCAGCGCTTCAAGCTGCGCGGCTGAGTCGCGCCAGGGAACGAACGATGCGCGTATTCGAGAGCCTGGCCGAGCTGCGCCCGCTCGTGGGGCAGGAGATTGCCGTCAGCGACTGGGTGAAGGTGACGCAGCAGCGCATCGACCAGTTCGCCGAGGCCACCGGCGACCACCAGTGGATTCACGTCGACCCGCAGCGCGCCGCCGCCGGACCCTTCGGCACGACGATCGCGCACGGCTACCTCACGTTGTCGATGTTGCCGCTGTTTGCGCAGAGCGCGCTCGAGTTCCGTGGCGTGCGCATGGCCGTCAACTACGGGCTCAATCGCGTGCGCTTTCCATCGCCGGTGCCGGTGGACAGCGAGCTGCGTGCGCGCTTCAAGCTGGTGGCGCTGGAGGACATTGCCGGCAACGGCGTGCAGGTCACCACGGAAGTGACGATCGAGCGCAAGGGCAGCGATCGCCCCGTCTGCGTCGCCGAAACCATCGCACGCCGCTACGCGTAAGGGCGGTGCGGAGCCCGGCGGCCTGCGGCCAGGCGGCTGCCGGGGCGA
>CAZBTE010000049.1:0-11478 GCA_964494665.1 uncultured Limnobacter sp. | reverse complement strand
ATCCGACTGACCCGCGGCGGCGCCAAGAAGCGTCCGTTCTACCACATCGTGGCTGCGCACAAGCAGAGCCGTCGCGACGGACAGTTCATCGAGCGCCTCGGCTACTACAACCCGATCGCCGCCGGGAACGAAACGCCGTTGATGGTCGCCGTCGATCGCGTCGACCTCTGGAAGCAGCGGGGCGCCACGCTGTCGCCGACGGTGGCGCGCCTGGTCAAGCAATACGCGGCCGCAAGTCCCGCGACGGCCCAGCCTGCGGCCGCCGAGCCGGCCGCCGCCTGAGCGGCGGCTCGGGCCCGTTCGAGGCCCGATCGACGCCTGCTTGCGGCATGGTGCACGCGCAATCGGCCGCAGGCGCGGCCGACGGCCTTCCGGCCGATGCGGTGGTGCTCGGCAAGGTGACGGGCGCCTGGGGCGTACGCGGCTGGATCCGCGTGGCCCCCTTCAATGATCCCCGGGATTCGATCCTGCTCGGCCAGCAGCGCTGGTGGCTGCGCGGGCACGGTGGTTGGCGCGCACTCGAGATCGACCAGGCGCGCGTACACGGCGACGCGCTCGTCGCCAAGGCCGCCGGCCTGGACGACCGGGAGCAGGCGCAGGCGCTCAAGGGCTGCGACGTCTTGGTCAGCCGGGCGGCGTTTCCCGAAGCGAGCGCCGGCGAGGTCTACTGGATCGACCTGATCGGCTGCACGGTGCGCAACCCGGCCGGTGAAACGCTCGGCACCGTGGCCGCGGTCGAGGAGTTCGGCGCGCACCCGGTGCTGCGGGTCGAGGCCGACGGTGCGGATGGCGTGCCCGGTGCGTCACGACTGATTCCCTTCGTGCCGCAGGTCGTCCGGCAGATCGACCTGCCGGGACGCGCGGTGCTGGTCGACTGGGAACTCGACTACTGAACATGCGCATCGACGCCATCACGATCTTCCCCGAGATGTTCGATCCGCTGCGGCGCTTCGGCATCACTGCCCGCGCACTCGAGCGCGGCCTGTGGACGCTGACCTGCCGCAATCCGCGCGACTTCGCCCACGATGCCTATCGCAGCGTGGACGATCGCCCGTACGGCGGCGGCCCCGGCATGGTGATGCTGGCCCAGCCGCTGGCCGATGCGATCGCCGCGGCGCGCAGCAGCGCCGCGGATGCGAGGCCGGTGATCGCGCTGTCGCCGCAGGGCAGGCCGCTGGACGATGCGCGCGTACGCGAGCTGGCGCGCGGCGCCGGCCTCATCCTCGTGGCGGGGCGCTACGAGGCGATCGACCAGCGCCTGATCGAGCGCCACGTCGACGAGGAAATCTCCGTTGGCGATTTCGTCGTCTCCGGCGGCGAGCTGCCGGCGATGATGCTGATCGACGCGGTGGTGCGCCAGCTGCCGGGTGCGATGAACGACGAGCGCTCGGCGGCCTGTGATTCGTTCGCCGACGGCCTGCTCGACTGCCCTCACTACACCCGTCCCGAAGTGTTCGAGGGCGTGCCGGTGCCCGAGGTGCTGCTGTCCGGCCACCACGCGAGGATCGCGCGCTGGCGGCGCGAGCAGGCGCTGCGCGCGACGCTGCGGCGGCGTCCGGAGCTGATCGCGCGGGCGCGCGCCGAGGGTCGGCTGGATGCGGCCGACGAGGCCATTCTCGCCGCGGAGTTGGCGGGCGAGTCGAAAAAGGCCTAGAATCGCGGGCTTTGCGGAATTCCGCAGCAATCCATCCTCTGCCCGGCGATGGTTCCGGTTCGGCAAGGTGCCGATCCGGATCGCAACACGATCCGGCGCCTTCACGATGACGAAGGCTCCGAAAAGACGGCCCGGCGCACGATGGCTCCAGGAGCATCGGCATGAACCTGATCCAGCAGCTCGAGCAGGAAGAGATCACCCGTCTCGGCAAGAGCATTCCCGACTTCGCCCCCGGCGACACCGTGGTGGTGAGCGTCAACGTGGTCGAGGGCACGCGCAAGCGCGTCCAGGCCTACGAAGGCGTGGTGATCGCACGGCGCAATCGCGGCCTGAACTCCTCGTTCATCGTGCGCAAGATCTCCTCGGGCGAGGGCGTCGAGCGCACCTTCCAGCTCTACTCGCCACTGATCGCCGGCATCGAGGTCAAGCGACGCGGCGATGTACGCCGCGCCAAGCTCTACTACCTGCGCGCGCGTTCCGGCAAGTCGGCGCGGATCAAGGAGAAGCTGCCGGGCAAGTCGGTACGAGGCGGCGGCGCGGCGAGCGCCTGAGCGGTCCCGCGACGCGATTCCGGAGCGCTTCCCGGCTCCGGTTCGCGGGAACGAGACGCTTCGCGGCGTCCCGGGCACAACGAGCAGGGCGCCTGATGGCGCCCTGTTGTACTTTTCGGTTCATGGACGTGAACTCGATCGATCCGGGTGCGGAGTCGGCCCCTCCGCGCGAGGTGGAGGCCCTGCTGCAGCCCGCACGCTTCGATCCGCGCGAGATGCCGATCGCCGGCACCGACGAGTCGCTGCCGCCGGTGTTGCCGCAGCAACTCGATCCCGAGGCGTTGCGCCGCCGCTTCTCGCATCCTCCCGTGTGGCAGCCCGAGCAGACCGACGACCGTTTCCGCCTCGATCGAGCCGATCCGCGCGCGGCAGCGGTGCTGGTTCCGCTCGTCGAACACCGTAGCGGCATCACTGTTCTGCTCACGCAGCGTACCTTCCACCTGCGCGACCACTCCGGACAGGTGGCGTTCCCGGGCGGGCGCATCGAGGCGGACGACGCCTCGCCGGTGGCCGCGGCGCTGCGCGAGGCGTACGAGGAAGTGGGGCTGGAGTCGTCGCGGGTCGACGTCATCGGATACCTGCCGGAGTACCTCACGGGCACCGGCTTCAAGGTGACGCCGGTGGTCGGCCTGGTGACGCCGGGCTTCGAACTGCGCCTCGATCCTTCCGAGGTTGCGCAGGCGTTCGAGGTGCCACTGGCGTTCCTGATGAACCCACGCCATCACCAGCGGCGCCGCGTGGAGCTCGGCGGGCACGAACGCACGTTCTTCGCGATGCCCTACCGGCCACCGGGCGGGCGCGACGAGCATTTCATCTGGGGCGCGACGGCGGCGATGCTGCGCAACCTGTATCGTCTGCTGATTGCCTGATCTGACCGGGATGGGATTCGTCGCGCTGATCTTCGCGCTGCTCATCGAGCAGGGGCGTCCGCTCGCCGCGGGCAATCCCGCGTATCGCGCGGCCACCGGACTGGCCGACCTAGTACGCGGCGCCACCGACGCCGGCGAGCGCCAGCACGGGATGATCGGGTGGCTGGCGGTGGTCGGCCTCGGCGTGGGCGGCGTCGTCGCGCTGGAGTGGGCCGCCGCGTGGCTGCATCCGCTGGCACTGTTCGTGGTGCACGTGGCGGTGCTGTACCTCACCGTGGGGTTTCGCCAGTTCAGCCACGCGTTCACCGAGATCCAGGTGGCGCTGGCGAGCGACGATCCGGACGGCGCGCGGCGCGTGCTCGAGCGCTGGCTGAACCGGGCCGATCCGGATGACCTGTCCGACCGGCCACGCCGCGACACGCCGGTCAACGAAGTGTGCCGCCAGGCCATCGCACACGCGCTGGTGGCTGCGCACCGCCATGTGTTCGGCCCCCTGTTCTGGTACATCCTGCTGCCCGGGCTGGTCGGGCCGGTGCTGTACCGCCTGGCCGAGATGCTCGCCCAGCGCTGGGGCGACACGGTCGCCGAAGGCGCCGCGCGCGTCGAGGAACCCTATGGCCACTTCGCGACGCGCGCCTACGCGGTCATCGACTGGCTGCCGGCCCGGCTTTCGGCAGCGGGGTTCGCGATCGTCGGCAATTTCGAGGACGCGGTGTACTGCTGGCGCGGCGCGGTCGCCGCCGGCACGACCGGCGACCAGCGTGCGCTGCTGCTGGCCTCGGGCGGCGGCGCGCTCGGACTGCGCGTGGCCGAACCGGCGCTCGAAGCGCGCTGGGCCTCGGGCGAGCAGGGGTTCGAGTGGCAGGGCGCCGAGCCCGACGCCTCGGGGTTGCGCAGCGCGGTCGGGTTGGTCTGGCGCTCGGTCGTGTTGTGGATCAGCCTGTTCGCGATGCTCACCATCGCTGCCTGGCTCGGCCGCTGAGCGCTTGTCCGATCAGTCGTCGTCGATCTGCGCGTACAGCCGGTGGCGCAGCGCGTCGATGTCGCCGCACTCGGCCGCTTCGCGGATCGCGCAGCCGGGCTCGTCGCGGTGCCGGCAGTCGTTGAAGCGGCAGCGGCCGAGCAGCGCCGCGAATTCGCGCATCGCGTGCATGCGCTGCGACACCGACAGGTGCGACAGTCCGAAGCCCTGGAAACCGGGCGTGTCGATGATGCGCGCGTCGGCGGCCGTGGCAGCGGGCAGTTCGAACATGCGGCTGAAGGTGGTGGTGTGGCGCCCGCTCGCCAGCGCCGCCGAGATCGCCTGCGTGCGCAGGTCGGCATCGGGCACCAGCACGTTGACCAGCGTGGACTTTCCCATGCCCGATTGCCCGATCAGCAGCGTGGTGCGGCCCGCGAGCCAGCCGCCCAGCGCCGCGCGGGCAGCGGCCGGCTGCGTGCCGGCGGAGATCTCGATCACGCGGTAGCCGAGCGACCGATGAACGGCGAGCCGGGGTTCCATCGCGCGTCGCGCATCGGCCAGGTCGCACTTGTTGGCGATCAGCGCCGGCTCGATGCCGGCTGCCTCGACGGCGATCAGCATGCGCACCAGCAACTCTTCGGAGTACGGCGGATGACCGGCGATCACGATGCCCGCCTGGTCGACGTTTGCGGCGATCAGCTTGCGGTGCCAGCGGTCGCTTCGTTGCAGCAGCGTGCGCCGGGGGTGGATCGATTCGATCACCGCCTGGTCGGTGCCGATCAGGCGCACCTCGACCTCGTCGCCGACGCACACGTCGGTGCGCTTGCCGCGCGTCACCGCGACGCGATCCGGCCACGCACCGGTGGGCGAACGGACGTAGAACTGGCGGCCGAAGCTGGCCGCGACCAGCGCCGACTCAGTTTCCGCCGCGGCCGAAGACGGCATCACACTTTGCGGCGCAGATGAAATCGTTCTCGGAGATGCCGTGCACCGAGTGGGTGTGGAAGCGCACCGTGCACCGGTTGTAGCCGACCGTCAGCTCCGGATGGTGGTCCTCGCCGTGGACGACCCACGCCAGCGCGTTCACGAACGCGATCGTGTCGTGGAAGTCGCGGAATGCGTAGCTGCGCTCGAGCGCGCCGTCGCGCAGGCTCCAGCCGGCCAGCTCGGTGAGCTGTACTTCGATCTCGGTGCCGCTGTACGCGCGCTCTCCTTCCATCGGGCGTGATTTCCGGGCCAGCAGTTGCTGGCGGGGGATGGGAGATCTCATCGCTACAGGCTTCCGGGAGGAGTGGGGTTGCGTCGCCGGGCCTGCTTCTCAGGCCACGGCATGGCCGATCCGGTCGTCGCGCTGCAGGCCGTGCAGCCGGTCGATCCGCAGCGAAGCGGGCGGGTGCGAGTCGTAGAACGCAGAGTGCAGCGGATCGGGCGTCAGTGTCGAGGCATTGTCCTCGTACAGCTTCACCAGCGCACTGACCAGGTCGCGTGCGCGCGCATGGGCGGCCGCGAACGCGTCGGCCTGGTATTCGTGACGGCGCGACGCCCAGCTCGACAGCGGCCTGAGCAGGAACGTGAACACCGGCAGCACGAGGAAGAACAGCACCAGCGCCGCGGCGTCGAACTCGTCGGCGCCCGGCGTGACCCCGAGCCCCTGGTAGAACCAGCCCTGGCGCGACAACCAGCCGAGCAGCCACAGTCCGACCAGGCTGAAGGCAAAGGCCAGCGCGATCCGCCTGGTGATGTGGCGATGCCTGAAGTGACCGAGCTCGTGCGCGAGCACCGCCTCGATCTCGTCGGGATCGAGCCGCGACAGCAGCGTGTCGAAGAACACGATGCGCTTGGCGCGGCCCAGCCCCGTGAAATAGGCGTTGCCGTGCGCCGAACGGCGGCTGCCGTCCATCACGAACTGCCCCTTCGAGGCGAAGCCGCAGCGCGCCAGCAGCGCTTCCACGCGCTGGCGCACCGCGCCGTCGGGAAGCGGCTCGAAGCGATTGAACAGCGGCGCGATGACGGTCGGGTACAGCACCAGCACCGCGAGATTGAACACGACCCACGCGAGCCATGCCCACAACCACCACAGTTCGCCGGCACTGCGCATCAGCCACAGCACCAGCGCGAGCAGCGGCAGGCCGAGCGCGGCGGCCAGCGCTGCGCCCTTCAGCGTGTCGGCGACGAACAGGCGCGGCGTCATGCGGTTGAAGCCGAAGCGATGTTCGAGCCGGAAGTGCCGATACCACTCGATCGGCAGTTCGACGAGCGCGCCGATCATCGCCACCGCGACCACGAACAGCATCTGCCGGGCAAACGGCGTGTCGGGCAGCCAGTAGGCGAGTACCTGCAGCAGCCACTGCAATCCGCCGAACAGCGTGAAGCCGAGCAGCAGCAGCGCGCCGATCAACGCATCGACGATGCCCAGGCGAGCGCGCGCCATCGTGTAGTCGGCGGCCCTGCGATGAGCCGACAACGTGATGCGGCCTGCGAACGCGTCGGGTACCGCGTCGCGGTGCAGCGCGACGTGGCGCACCTGGCGCGTGGCGAGCCAAAGCCGCACCGCGATCGAGACCAGCAGCGCGCAGGCAAACAGCAATGCGAAGGCGGAAGCGGTCAAGGCGAACGCTGTGCGAGAATCAACGCAGGAGAAAAATTATGTCACAGCAGCCTGCGTCGCACGGTCCTGACCCGGGCGGCGACGCCGATTCCCCGCCGGTTCGCGTGCCCGACGAGACGCTGCTCGTGTGGGTCGACATGGAGATGACGGGACTGAATCCGATCGTCGATCGCATCATCGAAGTCGCGATCGTCGTGACCGACGACGCGCTCGAGACGATCGCGACCAGCGACGCGATCGCGATTCGCCAGCCGGCAGCGGTGCTCGACGCGATGGACCAGTGGAATCGCGCCACGCACGGGCGTTCCGGCCTCGTCGACCGGGTGCTCGCGTCGAGCTGGACCGAGGCCACCGCCGAGCAGTACATGCTCGACTTCCTCGCTCCGCTGGTGCCGGCCGGCAAGTCGCCGATGTGCGGCAACTCGATCTGCCAGGACCGCCGCTTCATGGGGCGCTACATGCCGCGGCTCGAATCCCATTTTCACTATCGGAACATCGACGTCAGCACGCTCAAGGAGCTGTGCAAGCGCTGGCGCCCCGAGGTGGCCAAGGGGTTCGTCAAGCGCAGCGCGCACACTGCGCTGGCCGACATCGCCGAATCGATCGACGAACTGCGCTACTACCGCGAGCGGTTCCTGTCGGTCGCACCGGACGGCCGAGCGGTCGCCTCGTCGGGCGGCTGAGCGAGTGCACCGGCGGGCGGTCGAGCGGCCGCATCGCCGGGCGTCTCGACGGCGCTGCCGGTGCCGACGTCGCGGCGGCGCTGCTCGGCCCGCCACACGCGCGCGAGGATCACGGCCAGGCGTGCCGCAGCGACCGCCAGGCTTGCACCGGCCGCCGTCCAGAAGCCGCGCGCGCCGGCTACCGCACGCGCCCACTCGTGCCCCGACGTGCCGAACACGAAGGCGAGCCACCAGCCGCCGCCCAGCCCGATGCCCCACAGGCTGAACACGTAGACCACCATCGGCATCGTGGTGATCCGGTACGCGCGCAGGATGAACGAGCACATCACCTGCCCGGCGTCGAACAGCTGGAATGCGGCCACCAGCGCGAGCAGCGGCACGGTGGCGGCCACCAGCGACGCGTCGCCGGTGTAGAGGCCGGCGAGCCGATGTCGCCACACGAACAGCGCAGTGCCGATCAACAGCGCGCAGCCCAGCGCGATGCGCAGGCCGGCCCAGGCGCGCCCGCGCGCTTCGAGCGTCCGCCCGGCGCCGATCGACTGCGCAACGAGCACGCTGGTGGCCGTGGCCAGCGCGAGCGGCAGCATGTAGACGAGCGCGGCGAGGTTGGCTGCGATCTGGTGGCTCGCGGCGGTGGTTGCGCCCAGCCGCGCGAGGAACAGCGCCATGAACGTGAACGACGTCACCTCCACCATGTAGCTCGCGCCGATCGGCAATCCGAGCGCGAGCAGTGCGCGCAGGCGCGCCCGATCGGGCCGGCCCAGTGCGCCGCCGCCTGTCACGGCGAGTTCGCGGTACAGCGGCTCGACGCGCAGCGCCACGATCGCCAGCAGCACCGACAGCCACAGGATGATCGCCGTCGCCACGCCGCATCCGGCGCCGCCGAGCGCCGGCACGATCGTCGTGTCGCCGACCTGCCAGCCGTGCATGAACAGCGTGTTCAGCGGCACCTTCAGCGTCAACCCGGCCAGGTTGATCAGCATCACTGCCTTGGGGCGCGCCACAGCGTTCGACAGCGCGTGGAATACGCGAAACAGCAGCGCGGCCGGAAGTCCTGCTGCCGTGGCCCACAGGTAGGGCCCCGCCACCGCCGCGACTTCGGGGGGCGGATCGCTCAGCGCGAACCACAGCCCGCTCCAGCCCAGCGCGATGCACCCGGGCACGGCCAGCAGCACGGCCAGCCATACCGCCTGGCGTACCTCCAGCGCGATCTCTTCGAAGCGTCCCGCACCGTAGTGCTGGGCGACGATCGGGCTGAGCGCGAGCACGATCCCCATCAGTCCGATGTAGACGCTGATGTAGACGCTCGCACCGAGCCCGACGGCGGCCAGGTCGACCGCGGACAGCCGGCCCGCCATGATGGTGTCGATCACCCCGTTGAGCATGACCGCCAGCTGGCCGACGAACACCGGCCAGGCCAGTTTCAGGATGTCCCGGTTCATCGACCGGAGGTCGTGGCGTGAGCGGCGGGCGTGACGCGAGCGGCGGGCGTGACGCGAGCGGCGGGCGTGACGCGAGCGGAGGGCGTGACGCGAGCGGAGGGCGTGACGCGGGTAGAGGGGGTGTCGGTGTCGGCGCTGCGTCGATACAGGCGGAAGCGTTCGTGGCGGTCGCTGCGCCGCTGGCCCTGCCACAGCTGGTTCCAGCCGGGCACGGGTGCCGGGGCCATGCGCGCGGCAGGGCCTTCGTCCTGGATCAGCAGCCAGTCGCACTGCTCCCCCCTGGCCGCGAAGCGCAACCGCGCGAAGTAGTGGAAACTGGCGCGCGGGGCGCGCTCCAGGGCGCGTGTCTCGATGCAGCCGTCAGCGCCGTCGAATGCCGCGCCCAGGCTGTGCGCGACGTCGCGGTAGGTGTTGCGCTCGTTGAACACCGGCAACCACAACGTCATCAGCAGGAACCACGCGAGCACCAGGCCGCCGCACGACAGCGCCATCGCGCGCCAGATCATGCGCGGCTGGCGCGACACACGCCAGCGCACCAGGCCCAGCCACGCGATCGTGGCGAGCCCGCCGAGCACGATCTCCACGACGATCCACTGCGGCGTGAAGCCGGGCGCGAGCTGGCTTGCACGGAAGGCCATGCGCGGCGGAAACCCGGTCATCAGCGCGATCCAGTAGGCCCAGATCGCGATGCCGAACAGCGTGAAGGTGGTGACCGAGAACCAGTCGATCAGGTTCACGATGCCTCGCTTGAGCGTGGGCATGCCCATCGCCGCGAGCAAAGCCAGCGGCACGGTGATCGGCAGCAGCCAGGTTTCGGCGCCCGACGGGCTGACCAGCGCGCGCAGCGCGAGCATCACCGCCGTGAGCATCGGCAGCGCGACGGCCGGCTCGTCCCAGCGGCCGCGCCAGCGCCACGCTGCCCACAGTGCGACCGGCCAGGCGGGCCAGAAGAACCATGGCACCGTGCGCGCGAAATAGTGCAGCGATGACAGTGTCGGGCCCGAAATCGAGCCGAGGTTCCACGCCGCCCAGTCGAGCAGGTGGGCGCGTTCGGCGACACCGCCGCCCGACAGCGCCAACGGCCAGGGCAGTGCCACGGCCAGCGCGATCGCCACCGCCACCGGCAGCAGGCGCCGGCCCACCAGCCGATAGTCGCGGCAGGCCAGCGGAAGCAATACCAGGACCAGCAGCAGCGCAATCGCGGTGCCCGCGCCGCGGCTCAGCAACGTCGCCCCGATCGCGGCGCCCGCGATCGCAGCGCCCGCGGTCGGACGATCGAGCGCCAGCGTGCAGCCGAACAGGAACGCCGCGATCCACACGATCTGCGCCGGTTCGCCGGTGGTCTCGTGCATGCGCACGATCAGGCCGAAGGTGGCCATCAGCACCAGCAGGCCCGAATCGGCGATCGCGCGCCCGTAGTCGATCTGCGAGGCCGAGGCGCCGAACGGATCGGAGGGCTGAACGCCGGGCCGGCGCGCCAGGCCGTAGGTGGTGTACCAGACCAGCACCAGTGCCAGCGTGAGCAGCGCCACCACCGTCAGGCGCACGCCGCCGTGCTCGCCGACGAGCGGCGCGGCCAGCTGCCCGAGCAGCGCGGCGAGCCAGAACGGCAGCGGGCCTTCCGAGGCCGCAGCGAGGTTGGCGATGTTGGGCATCAGCCAGTCGGATGCGTCGCCGCGCATCATCGACAGCGCGATGCCGAAGCCGGCGGCATCCTGGGTGCGCCACGGGTCGCGCCCGATGAAGCCGGGCAGCACGTACAGCGCGCACAGCGCCAGCAGCCCCCATCGCGGCAGCTTGCCTGCTTCGAGCTCGGTGACGATGAACGGTCTCATGCGCGCCGGCGAGGGCGCCCGTCGCCGCGCGCGTGCCGGTGCGCGTTCGCCGGGCGGAAGTGCACTGCACGGAAAGGGCAGGCCGGCGAACGACCTGCGCGCCGCAACGATAAATCAAAAAAGGCAGCCTGCGCTGCCTTGCGGGTCGTCGCCTGCGGGCCGACTACTTGCCGCCGCTGCGAGCGAACTTCTGGCGGAACTTCTCGACGCGGCCGGTCTCGATGATGCGCTGCTGCGCACCGGTGTAGAACGGATGCGACTCCGAGGTCACGTCGAGCTTGAACAGCGGATATTCCTTGCCGTCGTCCATCTTGATCTTCTCGCGCGTGGCCACCGTCGAGCGCGTAATGAACCTGAAGCCGCTCGCCATGTCCTGGAAGACGACGTCGCGATAGTCGGGGTGGATGCCTGGTTTCATGTCGGGGTCTCCGAATTCCGGTCGCCGGCGCCGGCCGGTGGGCCCGGGCTTCGACAGCAAAGCCTTGAATTGTAAGGGATTGAAGGATGTCCGCGCAAGCGCGCCGCGGTGCGGCTTCAGCCGCCGCGGCGCATCATCTCGAAGAATTCCTGGTTGCTCTTGGTCTGGCGCACCTTGTCCAGCAGGAACTCCATCGCCTCGAGCTCGTCCATGTCGTGCAGGAGCTTCCTCAGGATCCAGATCTTCTGCAGGACCTCTGCCTTGATCAGCAGTTCCTCGCGGCGCGTGCCCGAGCGGTTGATGTCGATCGCCGGGTAGACGCGCTTTTCCATCATTCGGCGGTTCAGGTGCAGCTCCATGTTTCCGGTGCCCTTGAACTCCTCGTAGATCACCTCGTCCATCCGGCTGCCGGTGTCGATCAGCGCGGTGGCGATGATGGTGAGCGAGCCGCCTTCCT
>CAZBTE010000048.1:0-11653 GCA_964494665.1 uncultured Limnobacter sp. | reverse complement strand
TGCCGCCGCCGAACAGCACCAGCAGCGCCACGCCGAGCACGAAGCCGGGAATCGCGTAACCGGTGAGGATGGCGATCGACGTCCACAGGTCGAAGCGGCTGCCGTGTCGCACCGCCTTCGCGATGCCGAGCGGGATCGACACCGCGTACACGAGCAGGAAACTCCACAGGCCCAGGCTCACCGACACCGGCAGCTTTTCGACGATGAGCTGCCACACGCCCTTGTGGTGCATGTAACTGGTCCCCAGGTCGAACACCGCGTAGCGCCGCAGCATGTCGAGGAAGCGCTCGTGCGCCGGCCGGTCGAAGCCGTACATCCTGCGGATTTCCTCGATGCGCTCGGCCTCGATGCCCTGCGCGCCGCGATAGACGCCGCCACTGGCGGCCACCTCGCCGCCGATGCCGCCACCGCGCAACTCGCGCACCAGCTGCTCGACCGGCCCACCGGGCACGAACTGGATGATCACGAACGACACGAACAGGATGCCGATCAGCGTCGGGATCATCAGCGCCAGCCGCTTGAGGACGTAGAGCAGCATCAGCGGCGTTCCCACCAGGTCTTGAGCAACCAGGTTTCGGCGGCGTAGTAGAGCGGCAGCTTGTCCGGATGCGCGAGCCCGCTGCGGTAGGCGACGCGGTGCGTCGGCGCATAGTAGTGCGGCACCATGTACCAGCCGTGACGCAGCACGCGGTCGAGCGCGCGCGCCGCAGCGAGCAGTTCGGCGCGCGTGTCGCTGCGCAGCAGCTGCTGCACGATCGCGTCAACCGCGGGGTCGCGGATGCCGGCCACGTTGTCCGAGCCCTTCACGTCGGCAGCCGCCGACGTGAAGCGCTCGATCAACTCGTTGCCGGGCGTCTGGCTGGCGGAGTAGAGGTGGATCGCGACGTCGAAGTCGAAGTCGTCCGTGCGCTTCTGGTACAGCGCCGGGTCGGTCACGCGCAGGCGCGCCGCGATGCCGAGCTTCTCCATGTTGCGCGCCCACGGCACGGCCACGCGCTCCAGGCCCTTCGAGTAGCTGAGGACTTCGAACTCCATCGCCCGCCCGTTGCCGTTGCGCAGCACGCCATCGTCGTCCACCGTCCAGCCGGCCTGCTCGAGCAGGACCAGCGCCTCGCGCAGGTTCTCGCGCAGGCTCGCCGGCGGATCGGTGCCGGGCGGCAGCGGTGCCGGCCCGAACACTTCCGGTGCGAGCTGCGCACGCAGCGGCTCGAGCAGCGCCAGCTCGTCGGGCGACGGCAGGCCGCGCGCCTCCATGTCGCTGTTGGTGAAGTAGCTGCGGCTGCGCACGTACTGGCCGTAGAAGATCTGCCGGTTCATCCACTCGAAATCCATCGCCAGCGCGAGCGCACGCCGCACCCGTACGTCGGCGAACTCGGGACGGCGCGTGTTCAGCACGAAGCCCTGCATGCCGGCCGAGTTCGAGTGCACGAACTCCTCCTTGACGATCTCGCCCGCGTCGTAGCGGCGCCCGACGTGGCCGCGCGCCCAGTTCTTCGCCGAGTTCTCGGACACCCAGTCGAATTCGCCCGCCTTGAAGCCTTCCAGGCGCGCGGTCTCGTCCTTGAAGTACTTGTAGACGATGCGATCGAAGTTGAACATGCCGCGACGCACGTTCAGCTCGTGCGCCCAGTAGCCGGGGTCGCGCCGGAACACGATCGTCTTGCCCCAGTCGAAGCGCTCGATCCGGTACGGACCGCTGGCGATCGGCTCGTCCTGCACGACGCGGTCGAACGGCTTGCCGCCGCCCCAATTGCGCGAGAACACCGGCAGCTGCATGCCGATGATCATGTGCAACTCGTGGTTGCGCCGGTGGAATTCGAAGCGGATGGTGCGCTCGTCGACCACCACCACCCGCGCGACGTCCGAGAAGTACTGCCGGAAGCGCGGATGCGCCTGGCGCCCCGTGAGCACCTCGAACGAATGACGCACGTCCTCGGCGCTGACCGGCTCCCCGTCGTTGAAGCGCGCCGCGGCATTCAGCCGGAACGTGATCGACAGGCCGTCGTCGGCGAAACGGATGTCGTCGGCAAGCAGGCCGTACATCGAGAACGGCTCGTCGTCGCTCGGTTCGGCGAGCGTCTCGAACATCAGCGTCCCCAGCCCGGCGGCGGCCAGGCCGCGCAGCGTGAACGGATTGAGCTTGTCGAACGAACCATAGCCGGCCAGGCTAAGCGTGCCACCCTTGGGCGCGTGCGGGTTCACGTAGTCGAAGTGCGCGAAGCCGGCCGGATACTTCGGCGCATCGCCCCACGCCAGTCCGTGCGCGGCCGGTGCCGGCCCTGCAAGGACCGCCAGCATCAACCCGATCGCGGCGCGTGCGACAATGATCATCGTCGACGATTCTAGCGGAGAGACTTCGGATGGGATTTCTTGCCGGCAAGCGCATCCTGATCACCGGCCTGCTGTCGAATCGCTCGATCGCCTATGGCATCGCCCGCGCCTGCCGCGAGCAGGGTGCCGAGCTCGCGTTCACTTACCAGAACGAGCGGTTCCAGGGGCGCGTCACCGACATGGCCGCGGAGTTCGGCTCGTCGCTGGTGTTTCCCTGCGACGTGTCCGAAGACGCGCAGATCGATGCGCTGTTCTCGTCGCTCGGCACGCACTGGGACGGACTCGACGGGCTGGTGCACGCGATCGCGTTCGCCCCGCGCGAGGCCATCGCCGGCGCCTTCCTCGACGGCGCCACGCGCGAGGCGTTCCGCGTCGCGCACGATGTCTCCGCCTACAGCTTCGTGGCACTGGCGAAGGCCGCGCAGCCGATGATGCAGGGGCGCGCCGGCGCGATGCTCACGCTCACCTACCTGGGCGCCGATCGCGTGCTGCCGCACTACAACATGATGGGGCTGGCCAAGGCGAGCCTCGAGGCGTCGGTGCGCTATCTCGCCAACGACCTCGGTGCGCACGGCATCCGCGTGAATGCCATTTCGGCCGGTCCGATCCGCACGCTCGCCGCCAGCGGCATCAAGGACTTCTCGCGCATCCTCGACTTCGTCGGCACGCACGCGCCGTTGCGCCGAAACGTCACCATCGAGGACGTCGGCAACGTGGCGGCATTCCTGTTGTCGAGCCTTGCTGCCGGCGTGACCGCCGGGATCACCTATGTCGACGGCGGCTTCAGCCAGGTGGTGGGCGGCATGGAATTGCCCGGCGGGCAGTGAAGTGCGACGCGATCCGGACGAGCCATCGATGAACGATTCAGTCACGACGCAATCACCGCGCCTCACCTCTTTCTCGCACGGCGGCGGGTGCGGCTGCAAGATCGCACCCGGCGTGCTCACCGAGATCCTGCACGGATCGGCACGCCTGCCGGTGCCGCCGCAACTGCTGGTGGGCATCGAGAATGCCGACGACGCGGCGGTCTACCGGCTCAACGACGAGCAGGCACTGATCGCGACGACCGATTTCTTCATGCCGATCGTCGACGACCCGTACGATTTCGGGCGCATTGCCGCCACCAACGCGTTGTCCGACATCTACGCGATGGGCGGCACGCCGATCCTCGCGCTGGCGATCGTCGCAATGCCGGTCGACAAGCTCCCGCTCGACGTGATCCGGCGCATCCTCGACGGCGGCGAATCGGTATGCGCGCAGGCCGGCGTGCCGGTGGCCGGCGGCCACACCATCGATTCGGTCGAACCGATCTACGGGCTGGTGGCGATCGGCCTGGCCCACCCGCAGCGGATTCGCCGCAATACCGGAGCGTGCCCTGGCGACCGGCTGGTGCTCGGCAAGCCGCTCGGCGTCGGCGTGCTGTCGGCGGCGCTGAAGAAGGGCGAGCTGTCCGAACAGGGCTATGCCGCGCTGATCGCCAGCACCACGCGGCTGAACACGCCCGGCGTGGCGCTGGGCGCGGTCGACGGCGTGCACGCGCTGACCGACGTGACCGGGTTCGGCCTGCTCGGGCACCTGCTCGAGCTGTGCCGCGGCGCGCGCCTGGCTGCACGCGTGTCGCTTGCCGCGCTGCCACGCCTCGACGGTGTCGACGCGCTGCTCGCACGCGGCTTCGCCACCGGCGCCTCGCAGCGCAACTGGGCCGGCTACGGACACGCGGTGCGCCTGCCGGCGCAGCTCGCCGACGCGCAGCGCACGCTGCTCACCGATCCGCAGACTTCCGGCGGACTGCTGGTGGCCTGCGCACCGGAGGCGGTCGAAGAAGTGCTTGCGGTGTTCCGGCGAGATGGCTTCGAGTCGGCCTGCGAGATCGGCGAGTTCGTCGTCGGCGAGCCGGGTGTCGAAGTGATCGCCTGAACGCAGAGCGGGCCCCGCTCACCATGTCGACGAGCCCCGCCGTCGAACTGGTCGACGTATACAAGTCCTTCGGTGATCGTCGCATTCTCGCGGGCGTGTCGATGCGCGTGGCGCGCGGCGAGCGCGTGGCACTGCTGGGTGAATCGGGCAGCGGCAAGTCGACCCTGCTCAACCTCATCGCGGGCCTCGAGCCGGTCGATGCGGGCATCGTGCGCGTGGGCGACACGACGGTCTCGGCGCTCGACGCCGACCAGTCCGCCCTGCTGCGCCGATCGGCGATCGGTTTCGTGTTCCAGGCATTCCACCTGCTGCCGCACCTCGACGCCGCGCGCAACGTCGCCGTGCCACTGCTGCTCACCGGCACGCCGGCACGCGCGGCGCTCGAACAGGCCGTCGCGATGCTCGCGCGCGTCGGACTGGGCGCACGTGCGCACGCGTGGCCGCGCGAACTCTCGGGCGGCGAGCAGCAGCGCGTGGCGCTCGCGCGCGCGCTGGTGCACCGGCCCGCGCTGGTGCTGGCCGACGAACCGACCGGCAACCTCGATCCGTCGACCGCCGCGGCCGCGCTCGCCCTGATCGGCGAGATGACCGAAGCCGACGGCGCCGCACTGGTGCTCGTCACGCATTCGGCGCAGGCGGCGGCGATCGCGCACCGCCGGCTGCACCTCGGCCCGCGTGGCCTGCACGCGGACGGCGGCGAGCACGCCGACGCGCGCGCATGAGCAGCGCCGCCAGCGCGCCTGCGCACCGCAGCGACGGGCGTCTGGCGCTGCTGGGCTGGCTGTGGCGTGCGCAGGCGCAAGCCCAGCCAGGGCGGGCGCTCACCGCAGTGGCGGCGATCGCGATCGGCGTCTCGCTGGCGCTGGCGATCCAGTTGGTGAACCGATCGGCGCTGGCCGAGTTCGCTGCCGCGATGGCCACGGTGAACGGCGACGCACAGGCGCAGATCCGACCGCGTGCAGCGAGCTTCGACGAACGCCTCTACGCACGGCTGGCGACGGATCCGGCCGGCGCGTCGGTCAGCCCGGTGATCGAAGCCGAATTCGCGCTCGCCGACCGGCGCGACGGCGCGCTGCGGGTCATCGGCCTGGACGTCTTTCGTGCCGCCGACGTGACCCCGGCGCTGCTGCCGTCGGCGCCCGTCGACGGCGAGGCCGGTTCGGGCTCGCCGCTGTTCGGCGACGACACCGTGTTCCTGTCGAACGCCGCGCTCGCGTGGCTCGGCCTGGCCGAAGGCGACACGCTGCGCCTGCGCGCCGGTGCCGAACTCGTCGCACTGCGCGTCGCCGGCCGCCTGCCCGGCGTGCCGGCCGGCCAGCGCCTGGCCGTGATGGACCTCGGCGCGATGCAGTGGCGCCTGGGCTGGCTCGGCCGTCTGTCGCGCCTCGACCTGCGCTTTCCCGATGGCGCAGACGTCGCACGGATCCGCGCACGCTGGGAAGCCGGCTTGCCCGACGACGCCGTGTGGAGCGAACCCGACGCGAGCCGCCAGCGCATGTCCAATCTCTCGCGCGCCTACCGCGTAAACCTGAACATGCTCGCACTGGTTGCGCTGTTCACCGGTGGCTTCATCGTTCACGCCACGCTGGCACTCGCGGTCGCGCGCCAGCAGCGCGAGCTCGCGCTGCTCGGCGTTCTGGGCGCGCGCACGCGCCTGCTGCTGGTGCAGGTGCTCGGGCAGGGTCTGCTGCTCGGCGTGGCCGGCGCGGTGATCGGCAGCCTCGGCGGCGTTGCGCTTGCCAGCGTGCTGTTGTCCTGGGTCGGCGGCGACCTGGGCGGCGGCTACTTCGCAGGCAGCCGTCCCGCGCTGTCACTCGATGCGCCGACGCTGTTCGGCCTGGCAGGCGCCGGCGTGCTCACCGCGCTGCTCGGTGCACTGGTACCGGCGCTGGCGGCGAGCCGGATGCCCGGCGCGCGGGCGTTGCGCGCCGGCAGCCTCGAAGAGACGCTGCGCCTGCGCCGCGGCATCGCCGGCCTGGCCTGGCCGCTCGGCTGTTTTGCTGCCGGCACCGCGCTGCTGGCGCTGCCGCCGGTCGCCGGCCTGCCCTGGCCTTCGTACCTCGCGATCGGCGCATGGCTCACCGGCGGCATCGCGCTCGTGCCCCGCGTGGTCGCCGCGTGCGCGCACCTGCTCGCGAAGTTCGCCTCACGAGGGGCCGGACCGGTCGCCTGGCTGGCGGCCCATCGCCTCGCCGGCGCGCCCGGCAGCGCTTCGGCCGCGATGACCGGAATCGTGGCGAGCTTCGCGCTGGCCGGCGCGATGGCGATCATGGTGGCGAGCTTTCGCGATTCCGTCGATCGCTGGCTCGAGACAGTGTTGCCGGCCGACGCCTATGCGCGCATCGGCAGCAGCACGACACGCAGCACCATCGACGCGCCGCTGCAGCGTCGCCTGGCCGGCGCGCCGGGGGTGACGCGCGCGGAGTTCTCGCGCATGCTCGAGTTGACGCTCGACGTTGCGCGTCCCCCGGTCGTGCTGATCGCACGGCCGATCGACGTGCACCGGCCGCAGAGCAGGCTGCCGATCACCGGCGAGGTGCGCGCACCGCCACCGGGAACGGTGGCGGTCTACGCGAGCGAGGCGGTCGCCGACCTGTACGGCTTCGTGCCAGGCGAACGCGTCGCGCTCCCGCTGCCGGGCGCGAGCAGCAAGCGCGACTTCTTCGTGGCCGGCATCTGGCGCGACTACGCGCGCCAGCATGGCGCGATCGCGATCGACGCCGCGGACTACCGCACACTGACCGGCGATGCGTCGGTCAACGACGCTGCACTGTGGCTGGACGACTCGCGCGAGGGCACGGATGCGGCGCTCGGGCGCCTGCGCACCGTGCTGTCCGACATCGAAGGCCTGGAGCTGCGCGCCACCGGGGAGCTGCGCGCATTGTCATTGCGCATCTTCGATCGCAGCTTCGCGGTCACCTACGCGCTCGAGGCGATCGCCATCCTGGTCGCGCTGTTCGGCGTGGCTTCGGCATGGGCTGCCGAAGGCCTGGCGCGCGCGCGCGAGTTCGGCGTGCTGCGCCATCTCGGGCTCAGGCGCCGCGACGTCGCGCGGCTGTTCGCTGCCGAGGCCGCGCTGCAGATCGTGCTGGCGACCGCCTGGGGTGCACTGCTCGGCACCGCGATCGCGCTGATCCTCATCCATCGCGTGAACCCGCAGTCGTTCCACTGGACCATGGACATGTCGTGGCCCGCCGGGCTGCTCGCGACGGTCGCCGTGGCGCTGCTCGCGCTCGGCGTGGCGGCGGCGGTGCTGGCGGCGCGCAACGCAATGTCAGACGCGCCGGTGCGCGCGGTGAGGGAAGACTGGTGAACCCCCGGCGGCGGGTGCTGGCGGCACTGTGCGCGGGGCTGGCCGTGCGCACGGGCGAGCCGCGGGCGCAGGCAGCGTCCGCGTCTTCGGCGCCGTCCGCGCCGGCTGCTTCGTCCGCGCCACCCGCTCCCGCCGGAGCATCGTTCTACCCGCCGATCGTGCGTGGCACGCCGCTCGCGTTTCCGCGCGATCACGGCGCGCATCCGGCCTGGCGCACCGAGTGGTGGTACCTCACCGGCTGGCTGCGGCGCGTCGACGGCGCGCGCCGCGGCGAGCCGCTCGGCATGCAGATCACGTTCTTCCGCTCGCGCACGCGTCACGACGCCGCCAACCCGAGCCGCTTCGCGCCCACGCAACTGCTGCTCGCGCACGCTGCCCTCGCGCCGCCCGAGCACGCGCGGCTGCTGCATGCGCAGCGCGCGGCACGCGCCGGATTCGGCCTCGCACAGGCTTCCGGGGCCGATACCGACGTGTCGGTCGGCCGCTGGGCACTGGCGCGAGGCGCCGACGACCACTATCGTGCGCGCATCGAAGACGCCCAGCTGTCGATGGCGCTCGAGTTCGTTCCGCCCACGCCGCCGGTCGCGCAAGGCGAGGCCGGCTTCTCGCGCAAGGGGCCCGGCGAGCACCAGGCGAGCATGTACTACAGCCGACCGCAACTGCGTACCTCGGGAAGCGTGAGCATCCAGGGGCACGAGACGCGCGTCGAAGGCACCGCGTGGCTGGATCACGAATGGTCCAGCGAGATCCTCGATCGTTCGGCCGACGGCTGGGACTGGGTCGGCCTGAACTTCGACGACGGCTCGGCGCTGATGGCGTTTCGCATCCGGCGTCGCGACGGCGGCGTGCTGTGGTCGCATGCACGCTGGATCGGTGCCGGAGGCCGTCCGGTTTCCGGCAGCGCGGCCGCCGACCCGCCGCCGCGTTTCGATGAGGTGCGCAGCTGGACCTCGCCGCGCACCGGCGCGCGCTACCCGGTCGCGATGACGATCACGCTGGAAGCGCGCACGCTCGTGCTCGAACCGCTGTTCGACGACCAGGAGCTCGACGCGCGCGGCAGTGCCGGCACGGTCTACTGGGAAGGCGCGGTGCGCGTGATCGAGGCGAGGCGCGAGATCGGCCGCGGCTACCTGGAGCTGACCGGGTACGCCGGTACGCTGCGCTTCTGATGCGAGCCAGCGCGGCCGCGCACGGCAAGTTAACGGCCGCCCGATCGGCGCGAAATCGAACCGCGGCCGGTACCATGCGAGGCTTGAACCTCACGAAGCATGTACCGCGAGGACCAGGCGGCGCAGGATCCGCGCGACTTCGCGTGATGCGCGGCTGAGCGGATGGTGGGTCGTGGTCTTCATCATCACGCTGCGGGGCAGCCTGGGATCGACGATGCGGCGCGCCGAAAACGACGCGTCAAATCGTTGCAGCCGCACTGAGCTTTCGCTCCAAAGCGCATAGCAGCGCTCCCGCGAAATGATCGCGTGCTGGGCTTCGACCGAGTCGGCCTCGAGGACGACGTTCAAGCGGAATCCGCGGCGGCGTGCTTCCTCGTCGACGCATAGCCGCAGTCCGTTCGGCGAGGCCGGCAGCACTAGCGGTATCGATGCCAGCACTTGGAAGGGCAGCTCGTCGCCCTTTTCCCCGAGGTCGGGGTTGCCCACTATCATCACCTCCGACGTGGCGAGCACCTCCTGCTTGTCCAGGCTCGTCTTGCGATAGCGGGTGACCAGCGCGATGTCGACCCAGCCATTCGAAAGCCAGTCCTCGTGCTCCACGCTGAAGCTCTCCAGCAGGCGCAGCACGATGCCGGGAAACCGTCGGCGCACCTCCTCGAAGAGGTCGGCAGCCAGCATCTGCATGTACATGGTCAGGAGCGCCACCGTCACCGTGCCGGTAGGCGTGCGGGTCTGGTCGCGGATGTCGGCGGAGAACTGGTCGGCATGTGCGAGTAGCGCCCTGGCCCTTAGCAGCGTCTGCTCGCCAACCTCGGTGAGCTTTACGCCGCGGCCGGTGCGGTAGAAGAGCGCCGCCTGCAGGCTGTCCTCGAGCCCACGCAGTGCCCGGCTCACGGATGGTTGCGTAGTGCCGATGACGGCTGCTGCATGCGACAGGTTCCCCAGTTCGGCGACTTTCACGAAGAGCCGAAGGGCCTCGAGATTGGGTCGGCCGTCTGTCATACGGAAACCGTATACCAGCTAAACGGGCCGCTGCCTAGGTCCGGCGCTTCGGCTGCCGTATGGTCTGCGACGGCGATCTGAAGAACGCTTCGAATGTGTCGATTCAACCATCTCTTGGACAGGAGACCCGCCATGATCCGAGCCGTTGCAGCCCTTTTCGCCGCAGCGCTTTCCTTGCTGGTACCGCTGTCGGGTAGCGCGCAAGCGTGGCCGACGAAGCCCGTGCGCATCGTCGTCGCCTACCCACCGGGTGGCGCGACCGACCTTCAGGCGAGACTGGTGGCAGCGAAGCTGACCGAACGCTGGGGCGTCCCGGTAATTGTCGACAACAAGCCAGGTGCCAATACTGTCATCGCGACCGACGCGGTCGCCAAGGCCGCGCCGGATGGACAGACCGTCCTTCTCACGGCGATGCCTTACGCGCTGAACCCGATGCTGATTGCCAAGCTTCCGTACGACACCGCCAAGGACTTGGTGCCGGTGACGCTGATGGCGACCATTCCGAACGTTCTGGTGGTGTACCCCGGCCTGCCGGTCAACTCGCTCGACGACCTTGTCAAGCTGGCTCGCGCCGAACCAGGCTCGCTCTCGTTCGCCTCGACCGGACAGGCTACCTCCACGCACCTGTCGGGCGAACTGTTCGGGAAGATGGCCGGCTTGAAGCTCAACCACATCCCCTACAAGGGAAGCGCGCCGGCGCACCTCGACCTGATCGCGGGGCGGGTGTCGATGATGTTCGACAACGGAGCGCTGCAGCACGTCCGATCCGGGAAGCTGAAGGCGCTCGCGGTCACCTCCGCGAAGCGGGTGCCGTGGCTGCCGGATACCCCGACCATGATGGAGCAGGGGCTCGCAGGCTACGAAGCGGCGGCTTGGTACGGCGTCTTCGCTACGGGCGGAACGCCGGACGCGATTGTCCGGAAGCTCGCCGACGAGATCACTTGGGCGCTGCGCTCGCCCGACACCGTGGACAAGTTGACCGCGGCGGGCGCAATCGCGGGCGGCGGCACTCCGGAAGAATTCCGCAAGTTCCTCGAGGCCGAGACGGCCAAGTGGGGGCAGCTGGTCAGGGACCTCGGAATGAAGCCGCAGTGAAGAGGCTCCCATCGAAAAGGACTGGTCATGCACTACATCGGTAAGAAGACCTCCGACATTCAGAGTTTGCTGGTGGACTACGCGAGGAGCGGCCGCTCGGAATCTTACGTCGGACGGACCTCGGAGCCGTACCTGTTCGTCGTCGACCAGAAATCGATCGAGCAGGTGGCCTACGCGTGCGGTGCGGCGCACGACTGGCGCCTGTCCTCCGGCGCCAACCGCAACGCAATCGAGGCGCCGCACGCCTATCTGTTCTACCTGCTCAACAACACCCGCGCCTACCGGGTTTACGAGCAGACGATCATCACCGGGCTGCCGTCCGGTCGTGCTCAGCTCCACGCCGGTGACGATTTCTACTACCACCGTCCGATCCTGACCGGAGACGTTCTCGCCGTCACCGCGACGATCCTGCCGAGCTACAAGAAAACCGGCCGCCACGGCGAATTGGAGTTCTTCAGCGACGAGTGGCGCATGTACAACCAGCGCAACGAACTGGCGGCGCGACTGATCCGCAAGGCGATCGCCCTCGATTTCGGCGAATCCGGGGTGCTCACGTCCCCGGTCGAGAGCCGGGTCGCCCCCCCTCCCGATCGCGGGACGCCAACCTGGTTGCGCTCGACGGACGTTGAATCCGCCTTTCAGGTTAACCAGGTCACACACCTGAAGCGCCACCCGACGTTCACCTGGATGTCGATGATGGGGTGGCTGGCGGCGGTGGACGAGTACTCGCCGACGCACTACGACCCAGATTTCGCAAAGTCGCACCGTTACGGCGGCGGCCGAAACAGGGTGGCGGGCCCGCAACGGGCCGTTGCAATTGTCGCCG
>CAZBTE010000047.1:0-11653 GCA_964494665.1 uncultured Limnobacter sp. | reverse complement strand
AGGAAGAAACAGCATGTCGAGCGCAGCGGTCCACCACGGCGGCAGCAGCGCCGCGCTCCAGATCGCCAGCCTGCCGGCAACCCAGGCGGCCACCAGCACCATCAGCGGCACGCCGCGGATCTCGTCCGTGCCGGCCCAGCTCGGCAGCGCGGTGAGCGTGATCCCGATCACGATCGCGGCAGCGAAGCCGAACAGCATCTCGTGGCCGTGCCAGGACGGCAGCGCGACACCGGCCGACGGCACGCGCCATGCGCCGAGATGCGCGCCCGCCCACGCCGCCATCAGCACGATGCCGTACAGCGTACCGACGAGGTAGAACGGCCGGAACGGGCTGACCCACAGCGGTGCGCGGGCGCCCGCCGTCGAGGTGCGCACTAGCCGACCTCCGCGGGGGCGCGTTGCGAAACAGGCGCGCGCAGTGCCGCCATCAGCTCCGCCTGTCGCTTGCGCGCGGCGTCTGCGTTGCGTTGCCGGATCGGGCCGTAGCCGCGCACCGATTCGGGCAGTCGCGCGATCTCCGCTGCGATGTCGAGGTGGTGCGCCTGCAGGTCGTCGAGCAGAGCGTCGACGGTGGATTCGTACTCGCGGATCAGCGTCCGTTCGAGCCGGCGCTCGGCGCCGCGACCGAACGGGTCGAACGGCGTATCGCGCAGGAACTTCAGTTTCGCCAGCACGCGCAGCACCGGCATCATCCACGCGCCGTATCGATGCTTGCGCGGCTCTCCGGTGCCCGGATCGACCGCACCCCACTGGGGAACCGAGAAATGGAAGCGCAGCCGGAAGTCGCCCTCGAACGTCGCGCGCAGTGCGCGCTCGAACTCGCCGTCGGTGTACAGGCGCGCGACCTCGTAGGCGTCCTTGCGCGCCAGCAACCTGAACCAGCCGTGCGCCACCGCCCCGGTCAGCGCGGTGCTGTCGGCGCTCACGGCCCGTTCGGCGCGGCGCACGCGCTCGACCAGCTCTTCGTAGCGGCGCGCGCAGGCCTCGTTCTGGTAGGCGACGAGGAACTCGCGGCGCCGTGCGACCACTTCGTCGACGCCGTTCGACAGGCGATGCGTGGGGACCTCGGGTTCGGCGCCTGCGGCGAGGCGTTCGACGCCGGCCGGATCGCAGGCGGTGCGACGGCCCCACAGGAAGGCCGCGTGATTCTCCGCCGCGGCGACTCCATTCAGCTCGATCGCGCGCATCAGCGCTTCCTGCGACACCGGCACCAGGCCCTTCTGCCACGCGTAGCCGAGCATGAAGATGTTGGCGGCGATCGAATGCCCCATCAGCAGCGCCGCCAGCCGCGAGGCGTCGACGAAGTCGGCGGCGCCGTCGCCCACCGAATCGGTGACCTGGCTCTTCATCTCCGCCAGCGGATAGTGGAAGTCCGGATTGCGCACGAAGTCGCCGGTGACGGCCTGGCCGGTGTTGACGATTGCACGCGTCTTGCCGCCGCGCGTCTTGGACAACGCATCGTCGCTGACCGCGACGATGAGATCGCAGCCCAGCAGCAGGTCGGCTTCGCCGGTGGCCACGCGCGCCGCATGCAGCGCTTGCGGTTGGTCGGCGATGCGCACGTGCGACATGACCGCCCCGCCTTTCTGCGCGAGCCCCGTCATGTCGAGCACCGAGACGCCCTTGCCCTCGATGTGCGCGGCCATGCCGACCAGTGCGCCGATCGTGATGACGCCGGTGCCGCCGACGCCGGCCACGACGATGTTCCACGGCGTCGCCAGTTCGGGCAGCGCCGGTTCGGGCAGGTCGCGCGGCTCGCCGGCCGGCGCATCGATCGCCTGTCCGCGCCGCAGCGTGCCGCCTTCGACGGTGACGATGCTGGGGCAGAAGCCCGCCACGCACGAGTAGTCCTTGTTGCACGAGAACTGATCGATCGCGCGCTTGCGCCCGAATTCGGTCTCGACCGGCACCACCGACAGGCAGTTCGACTTCGCACTGCAGTCGCCGCAGCCTTCGCAGACCAGCTCGTTGATGTACACACGCGTGGCCGGGTCGGGGAACGTGCCCCGCTTGCGGCGCCGGCGTTTCTCGGCGGCGCAGGTCTGGTCGTAGATCAGCGCGGTCACGCCCGTCGTCTCGCGCAGTTCGCGCTGGACGGCGTCGAGATCTTCGCGTGCCCGCACCTGCACGCCCGGCGCGAAGCCGGCGTCATTCGGATAGTGCCGCGGCTCCTCGGCGAGCACCACGATGCGCCCGACGCCCTCGGCCGCCAGCTGGCGCGTGATCTGCGGCACCGTGATCGGCCCGTCGACCGGCTGCCCGCCGGTCATCGCGACGGCGTCGTTGTAGAGGATCTTGTACGTGATGTTCACGTTCGCGGCGACCGCCGCACGGATCGCCAGCAGCCCCGAGTGGTAGTAGGTGCCGTCGCCCATGTTGGCGAAGATGTGGCGCGTGCCGGAGTGGGGGGCGATTCCCAGCCAGCTCACGCCCTCGCCGCCCATCTGCGCGATGGTGGTCGTGCTGCGGCCCATCCACACTGCCATCAGGTGGCAGCCCACGCCGCCCACCGCGCACGAGCCCTGCGGAACCTTGGTCGACTGGTTGTGCGGGCAACCCGAGCAGAACCACGGCGTGCGCAGCACCGACACGCGCGGCCGCGCCAGCGCCGCCTCCTTGGCTTCGAGGAATGCGACGCGCTCGCGCATCTGCGGCGAGCCGTGAAAGCGTGCCAGGCGCGAGGCAATCGCGCGCGCGACGATCGCGGGCGTGAGCTCGCCGGTCGGCGGCAGCAGCCAGTGGCCGTGCGCGCCCACCACCTGCGCGGTGCCGGTGCGCGTCGCCGCGGCATGCGCGGGCGAGGACCCGCGCGCGAAGCGCCCGGCCTCGGGCATCCACTCGTCGCTGTCGGCGAACTTGCCGACCACGCGCGGGCGCACGTCGGCGCGCCAGTTGTAGAGCTGTTCCTTGAGCTGGTACTCGATGATCTGGCGTTTCTCCTCGACCACCAGGATCTCTTCGAGACCTTCGGCGAAGTGGCGCACGCCTTCGGCATCGAGCGGCCAGGGCATCGCCACCTTGTACAGTCGCAGGCCGATGTCGGCGGCAACGCGCTCGTCGATGCCCAGGTCGTCGAGCGCCTGGCGCACGTCGAGGTACGCCTTGCCGCAGGCGATGATGCCAAGGCGGGCGCGCGGCGCATCGAACACCAGCCGGTTCAGCCGGTTGGCGCGCGCATAGGCGATCGCCGCGTACACCTTGTACTCCTGCATGCGCCGTTCCTGCACCAGCTGCGGGTCGGGCCAGCGCAGGTGCACGCCGTCGGGCGGGAGCTGGAAGTCTTCGGGCAGCCGGATCACGAGACGCGCCGGATCGACCTCCACCGAGGCGGAGCTCTCGACCGTGTCGGCGGTCGTCTTCAGGGCCACCCAGCAGCCCGAATAGCGCGACATGGCCCAGCCGTGCAGGCCGAGGTCGAGATACTCCTGGATGCTTGCCGGCGCCAGCACCGGAATGCCGCAGGCCGAGAAAACGTGCTCGCTCTGGTGCGCGACCGACGAGGACCGTGCACCCGGATCGTCGCCGGCCACGAGCAGCACGCCGCCGTGCTTCGCGCTGCCGGCGTAGTTGGCGTTCTTCAGCACGTCGACGCTGCGGTCGACGCCCGGCCCCTTGCCGTACCACATCGCGAACACGCCGTCGTAGCGCGGCTCGGGGAACAGGTGCAGTTGTTGCGTGCCCCAGATCGCGGTGGCGGCCAGGTCTTCGTTGACCGCCGGGTGGAACGTGACGTGGTGCGCCTGCAGGAACGCTTTCGCGCCCTGCAGCGCGGTGTCCAGCCCGCCCAGCGGCGATCCGCGATAACCCGAGACGTAGCCTGCGGTGTTCAGCCCCGCTGCCGCGTCGCGCTGGTGCTGCAGCATCGGCAGGCGCGCCAGCGCCTGCACGCCGGTAAGGAAGACGCGGCCCTGTTCGAGCCGGTACTTGTCGTCGAGCGATACGCTCGCAAGGCTCATCGCGTCCCCCAGACCTGGCTTCTCAGTCGTTGACCAGCGTGAACTTGCCGCCCTTCACCGTCATCAGCACCCGACCGCGCTGATCGTAGCCCGAGTGGTCCTGCGGCGTCATGTTGACCACGCCCTGCGCAGTGATGAGGCCCTGCGTCGCCTCCAGCGCATCGCGCAGCGCCGCGCGGAACTCCGGCGTGCCCGGCTTGCCTTTCTTCGCTGCCGCCGGAATCGCGTGCTGCAGCAGCAGGCCGGCGTCCCACACTCCGGCACCGAAGATCGGCGGGCGCGAGCCGAACTGCTTCTCGTACTTTGTCAGGTACTCGAGCGCCGCCTTCTTCGTCGGCACGCTGTCGGGGATCTCGTCGATCACCAGCAGCAGCGGCCCGACCACCATCGCGCCCTCGACCTTCTTGCCGCCGATCTGGATGAACGCGCCGGTCGCCGATCCGTGGGTGTGGAAGATGGTGCCCTTGTAGCCCGAGTCGACGAGTTGCGTGTGCGGCAGCGCAGCGCCGGCGGCCACGCCCGCGACCAGCACCGCATCGGGGTTGGCAGCGATCAACTTGAGCACCTGGCCGGTGACGCTGGTGTCCTGCCGGCTGAAGCGCTCGCTGGCGATGATCTTCAGGCCTGCCTTCTCGGCCATCGGCGCGAACGTCTTGTACCAGACCTCGCCGTAAGGGTCGTTGTAGCCGATGAAGCCGACGGTCGTGACGCCGCGCTTCATCATGGCCGCAATCAGGCCGTCGCTGATCACGTCGTCGTTCGGGTGCGTCTTGAACGCCCAGCGCTTCTGGTCGTTCATCGGCAGGACCACCGCACCCGTGCCGACCGGCGCGAGCATCGGCGTGTTCGCCTCGGCGATGAACTGCAGCACGCCCATCGCGTTCGGCGAACCCGAGGGGCCGATCATCGCGTCGACCTTCGATTCCGAGAGCAGCTTCTTCGTGAGCTGCACGGTCTGGGTGGAGTCGCTGGCGTCGTCGTAGCTCACGTATTCGACCGTGAGGTCGCCGACCTTCGTCGGCAGCAGTGCCGCGGTGTTCTTCTGCGGGATGCCGACGAACGCGGTCGAGCCGGTGGACGAGGTGATCACGCCGATCTTCACCTGCGCATGTGCCGTCAGGCTGGCAGCCAGTGCCAGCCCCGACAGGGCCAGCAGGACTGCGGTTGGTTTCCTTCTCATCGTCTCGCTCCTTCAGTGTGGTTGATCAATGCTGCAAACTGCTGCCGCGGCCGGGCTGCAAGGCCCCGCCGCGAGGGTTCTACCGTCCCCGGTCCTGGCGCGCGGGCGGTCATTGCTCGCGTCCCAGTCCGAGGTACGACTCGGCGACCCGCGGATCGTGCGCCAGCTCGGAAGCAGGCCCTTCGAGTGCGATTTCGCCGTTCTCGAGCACGTAGCCGTAGTCGGCCACCTGCAACGCCGCGCGCGCATTCTGTTCGACCAGCAGGATCGAGACGCCGCTGCGCTTGAGTTCCATGATGACGCGGAAGATCTCCTTGACGATCAGCGGCGCCAGTCCCAGGCTCGGCTCGTCGAGCAGCAGCAGCCGCGGCCTCGCCATCAGCGCGCGCCCGAGCGCGAGCATCTGGCGCTCGCCGCCCGAGAGCGTACCGGCCTGCTGTTCACGCCGCTCGCGCAGGCGCGGAAAGATGCCGAACACGCGTTCCATCGACTCGGCGTGGTCGCGCGCGCCCGCGCGGTGGCGCGCGAACGCGCCCAGCAGCAGGTTGTCGGCGACGCTCAACTCCGCGAACAGCGCGCGCGACTCGGGCACCAGCCCCATGCCGCGCGCGACCATGTGCTCGACGTCGAGTTCGGGCGCTGCCTCGCCGAGGAAGCGCACCTCGCCGCGGCTGCGCGCGAGCAGGCCGATGATGGCCGACAGCATGGTCGTCTTGCCGGCGCCGTTGGGGCCGATCACGGTGACGATGGTGCCCGCTTCGACGCGCAGGCGCGCCTCGTGCAGCGCCTCGACCTTGCCGTAGGAGACGCACAGGCCCTCGATTGCCAGCAAGGGCCCGGTCGCAACCGGATGCGGCGCGGTCATGCCGCCACCCCGCCGAGGTACGCTTCGAGCACCGTCGGGTTCTTCTGCACCTCGTCGGGCAGGCCTTCGGCGATCTTCTCGCCGAACTCCATGACCACCACCCGGTCGGCCAGGCCCATGACGAAGTCCATGTCGTGCTCGACCAGCAGGATTCCGATCGATTCGCCGCGCAGCTTGTCGAGCAGTTCGGCCAGCGCCTTCTTCTCGCGAAAGCGCAGGCCGGCGGCCGGTTCGTCGAGCAGCAGCAGGCACGGGTCGGCGGCCAGCGCGCGCGCGATTTCGACGATGCGCTGCTGGCCCAGGGCGAGGCTGCCCGCCGGCTCGAACATGCTGGCGGCCAGGCCGACGCGCTCGATCTGGCGCGCCGCCTCGGCGAGCAGTTGCTGCTCTTCGACGCGCTCGAGCCGCAGGCCGGCGGCGAGGACGCCGCGCCCGCCGCGCAGATGCGCGCCGATCGCGACGTTCTCCAGCACGCTCATCGATGGCAGCAGGCGCACGTGCTGGAAGGTGCGGCTCATGCCCAGGCGCGCGATCTCACGGGCGTCGAGCTGGTCGATGCGTCGTCCGAGGAAGCTGATCTGCCCATCGCTCACCGGATTGGCGCCCGAGATGCAGTTGAACAGCGTGCTCTTGCCGGCGCCGTTGGGGCCGATGAGCGCCATCACCTCGCCGGCGCGCACGGTCAGGCTCATGTCGTGGTTCGCCACCAGACCGCCGTAGCGCTTGTTGACTCCGTCGAGCACGAGCAGTTCGCTGCCGCGCGCCGGCGCCCGGCGCCGCGGCAGCGGCTCGCCCTGCGGCGCTGCAGGGCGGGGGGCCGCGCGACTGCGCGCCGCCGGCACCCAGCGCGCGAGGATCGGCCACAGGCCGTCGGGCGCGCGCTGCAGCAGCAGCACCATCATGACGCCGAACACGATCACCTCGAAGTTGCCCGAGGCGCCGAAGATTGCGGGAAGCAGGTCCTGCAGCCACTGCTTCAGGACGGTGATCAGGCTTGCCCCGAGCAGCGCCCCCCACACGCTGACCGCGCCTCCGACCACTGCCATGAACAGGTACTCGATGCCCAGGTTCAGGCCGAACGGATTGGGGTTGATGAAGCGCTGCATGTGCGCATAGAGCCATCCCGAGACGGCGGCGAACAGCGCGGCGACGAGGAAGGCGACCATCTTCGCGCGTGCCGTGTCCACGCCCATCGCTTCGGCCATCCGCGCGCCGCCCCGCAGCGCGCGGATGGCGCGTCCCTCGCGCGAATCGAGCAGGTTGCGCGTGAACCACATTGCCGCGAGCAGGACCAGCCAGATCAGGAAGTGGAAGTCGCGCGAATCGCGGATTTCGATGCCGGCCAGGTGCAGCGCCGGAATGCCGGTGATGCCGGTGTGACCGCCCAGGAAACCGAGGTTGCCGAACAGGAAGTACAGGCTGATGCCCCAGGCGATCGTGCCGAGCGGCAGGTAGTGGCCCGACAGCCTCAGCGTCAGCGCACCCAGCACCCAGGCCACGGTCGCGGTGAGGAGCAGGCCCAGTACCAGGCCGATCCACGGCGAGCCGCTGGCCCACGCGAGCGAGGCGGGCAGCTCGGGGGTGGTGCTCAGCCAGGCGCTCGCATAGGCGCCGAGGCCGACGAAGGCCGCCTGTCCGAACGAGGTGAGCCCCGCAACGCCGGTGAGCAGCACCAGCCCGAGCGCCACCAGCGCGTAGAGACCGATGTAGTTGAGCAGCGTGACGTGGAACTCGGGCAGCACGAACGGCGCCAGCACGAGCGCGACGAGGAAGGCGAGCAGCGGCGCGCGCGGCATCATTCCTCCTCGTCCACGCGGCGCGTGGCAAGCGAGCGCCACAGCAGCACCGGGATGATCAGCGTGAAGACGATCACCTCCTTGAAGGCCGATGCCCAGAACGACGAGAACGATTCGAGCAGTCCCACCAGCAGCGCGCCGGCCGCCGCTGCCGGGTAGCTCGCCAGGCCGCCGACGATCGCGCCGACGAAGCCCTTCAGGCCGATCAGGAAGCCGGTGTCGTAGTAGATGGTGGTGAGTGGCGCGACCAGGATTCCCGACAGCGCACCGATCAGGGCCACCAGCAGGAATGCCAGCTTGCCCGCCAGCACCGTGGGGATGCCCATCAGCCGGGCGCCGGTGCGATTCATCGCGGTGGCGCGCAACGCCTTGCCGTAGATGGTGCGCTCGAAGAACAGGTACAGCAGCACGATCAGCGCGATCGACGCGGCCACGACCCACACGGCCTGCCCGTTGATCGACGTGATGCCGAGGTCGAAGCGCGCATCGGTGAAAGGCTGCGTGCGCGAGCCTTCGGCGCCGAAGATGAGCAGGCACAGTCCGACCAGCGCGAAGTGCACCGCCACCGCGACGATCAGCAGTACCAGCACCGATGCGTGCGCCAGCGGCTGGAAGGCGAGTCGGTAGACCATGGGCCCGAGCGGCACCACCAGGATCAGCGCAAGGCCGATCTGCGCCGCCAGCGGCAGGTCGCGTACATCGAGCGCCCACACCGCGAGCGCGGCGGCCGCCGGATATGCGAGGTTCCAGCCGACGACGGACGCGAGGTGCCGGCGCGTGCCGCCGCGCATGGCGATCACCGCCTCGACTGCGGTCACCAGCACGCCTGCGCCGAGCAGCAGCCAGACGGTGCCGGGCGTCTTTCCGGCCTGCAGGCTCGCCAGCGTGAGCGCGCCCAGCGCGACGTATTCGCCCTGCGGGATGAAGATCACCCGTGTGACCGTGAACACCAGCACCAGCGCCAGCGCAAGCAGCGCGTAGATCGCGCCGTTGGTCACGCCGTCCTGGGCCAGCAGCATCGTGATTTGCAGGTTCATGCCGTTGTTCGGGGCGAGCGAGGGCTGCAGAGGGGGAGGCGGCGACGCGCCAGCATAGGGACTCCGATTTCGGCGAACAAGGCGTGAACTCGCGATGCCTTGATGTACGCAAGCTCGGGCGACGATTGCACTGTGCTTCAGATGGCGCTCATCCGGTGCGCCCGAAGTCCGGGCTGCGCCGCTCATGGAAGGCGGCGATGCCCTCGCGCGCTGCGGCCGTGCAGGCACTGGCGCCGAATGCGCGGTAGCCGGTCTCCAGCGCCGCAGCCAGCGTGGGAGCGGCGGCGGCCTCGCGGATTGCCTTTTCCATCAGCTCGACCGTGGTGCGGCTGAGTGTCATGCCGTTGGCGGCGCTGCCGGCGTCGTCGGCGAACGGCGGGATCTGCACCGCACCGTCCGGGATCGGCTGCCTGTGACGCCCCAGCGCGCGCACCTGCTCGACCGCAAGTTCGACCAGCGCCTGCGCGTCGGCGGCCAGCGCGTCGACGACGCCGAGCTCGTGCGCACGCGCCGCCTTCAGTCGCTCGCCACGCCGCAGCATGTCGTGAAACACGGCGGCGGCGGCGGGCCAGCGCCGGTACGGCACCACCATCGCGCCGATGCCCGGCAGGATCCCCAGCGTCACCTCCGGGAGCTGCATCCACGCATCGCGCGTGGCCACCAGCGCGTGGCAACGCATCGCCAGCTCTAAGCCGCCGCCCAGCGCCATGCCGTTGAGCGCGGCGACCACGGGCTTGGCCATCGCATCGAGGTGTACCAGCAGACGCGAGCAGTCACGCGCGTATTGCGCCGACGCGTCGGCGTCGCCGAGCATCGACGGAAAGCGGCCGATGTCGGCGCCGGCGCAGAACGCGCGCGTGCCGTAGCCGGTGATCACGAAGCCGGCGACCGCGTCGTCGTTCTCGTGGCGGCGGATCACGTCGAGGATCTCGTCGGTCATCTCGTCGTGCAGCGCGTTCAGCGCCTCGGGACGCCGCAGCGTGATCACCTTGACCCCGTCGAGATCGTCGACCAGCACGTGGCGCTCGAAGCGCTGGTAGTCCGGGAGCGGCCGCTTCGGCATCGGCATGCCGGGCCGCTCGCGTGCAAGGCGTTCGAGCATCCGCGCGGACTCGTCGTCGCCGAGTTCGCGCATCAGCTCGAGCGGGCCGCGCCGGAATCCGAGTGCGACGCGGCAGCCGAGGTCGAGGTCGGCCGCGTCGCCGATCGCGCGATCGAGGATGTCCACCGATTGCGAGAACAGCACGCCGAGCAGTCGGTCGCGCACTGCTGCCGCGGTGTCGGGCGCCACCTCGAGCCGCTGGTTCGGTCCGACCGTCACCCACTTGTCGACCGAGCGGAAGATCGACGCCGGCCGGTAGTGTTCCCCTTCTTCGTCGGCCTGCAGCGTATTGGTCTCGACGATGATCGGATTGCCGCGCGCGAGGTTCAGCACGAAGAAGGGCCCCGCGTGCACGTAGTCGGCCGCGACGCTGTCGATCTCGCCGGCCGTCGCCTGCCCGAGCAGCAGCGCCGACTCGTTGCACCAGTTGTCGAAGATGCGGTCGAGCATGAAGCACGGTGCGTCCGCCGTGACCAGCGGCAGCTTGCCGGTTTCGCAGAAGAAGCGGCGCAGGTGCGCGACGAGCGCCGGGTCGGCACCCGGCCAGTCGATCACCTCGACTGCGGGGTTGCGCCATGCGGGCGCGAAGAAGTGCGTGACCGTGGCGCGCCGCTTCTCGCGCAACTCGGCGAAGATGCGCGCCGCCGGCAGCGAACTGGTGTTCGACGTGATGATCGCGTCCGGCGCCACGCGCGCCTCGACGTCGGCGAAGATGCGCCGCTTCAGCGCGAGATTCTCGGTGGCTGCCTCGATCACCCAGTCGCAGCCGGCGAGCGCGTCGTAGTCGGTCGTGCCGGCGATGCCCGCCAGTACCGCGTCCTTGTCGGCGGGCTTCATCTTGCCGCGCGCCACCGCCTTCTCCGCGTAGCCGCGCAGCCGCGCGATCGCCGCGTCGAGTGCCGGCTGTTGCAGGTCGAGCAGCGTGAGCGAAAGCGACGGCAGCGCGCTCTTCAGGTAGTAGCCGATGTCGGGTCCGATCGAGCCGGCGCCGATGATCGCCACGCGGCGGGGCATCGGCCGCAGCGGTGCGGCAAGCAGCGGATTGGAGAAGTGAAGGTTCACGAAAAATCCTCGAGGAGCGGTTCGATCCGGTGACCGGTGTTCAACGCGTGTGACGTGCCGAGACTGTCGGCGGTCACCCGGGATCGGGTGGCCGCAGCAACCCGACGTGCTCGAGCATGTCGAGCATCCGGCCCAGGACCTGCGTCCGATAGGCGTCGGCGTCGACGCCGCCGAAGTCGTGGAACCCCTTGCCGTCGCGCAGCCCGTTGCGGCCCTCGCGCATCATCCGGTCGACGATCGGCGGAGATGCGTATCGATCGTCGCCGAGCGCCTGGGCCAGGTAGCGGCTCGCATAGTAGAGGATGTCGTTGCCGCCGAAATCGATGAACTCGACCACGCCCATCTTCGCAAAGCGGAATCCGAGCCCGTAGCGGGTGGCCCGGTCGATGTCCTCGGCCGTGGCCGCACCCTGCTCGATCATCCGCGCCGCCTCGTTCATGATCAGCGACTGCAGCCGGGGGACGATGTAGCCGGGGGTGGCGGCGCACATCACGGGCACCTTGCCGATTCGCTCGAGCAGCGCCGACAGGGCGCTGCTCGCGTCGGGCGCGGTGCCCGGGTGTGCGCTGAGCTCGACCAGCGGAATCACGTGCGCCGGGTTGAGCCAGTGTGCGTTCAGGAAGCGCTGCGGATGCGGTGCGAATTCGGCCAGCCG
>CAZBTE010000046.1:0-11687 GCA_964494665.1 uncultured Limnobacter sp. | reverse complement strand
GTCCGCGCAGCGTGCCGCCGAAGTTCTTCTACGACGCCGCCGGCTCGGCGCTGTTCGACCGCATCTGCGAGCTCCCGGAGTACTACCCGACGCGCACCGAGCTCGCGCTGCTGGCGGCGCACGCCGGCGAGATGGCGCAGTACATCGGCGCGGACGCCGACATCATCGAGTTCGGCGCCGGCTCGAGCCGCAAGATCGGGCTGCTGCTGGCGGCGCTGGAGCGTCCGCGCCGCTTCGTGCCGGTCGACATCTCGGGCGAGCACCTGCACGCGGCGGCACAGCGGCTGCGCCTCGAGCATCCGTCGCTCGACGTACGCCCGCTGGTGGCCGACTTCACGCGCGCGTTCGCGCTGCCTGCGGCGCCCGCGCCCGGTCGTTCGGGCCACTCGCCGCGCGTCGGCTTTTTTCCCGGTTCGTCGATCGGCAATTTCGCGCCGGCCGAAGCGCTGCGCTTCCTGCGCCGCGCTGCCCGCATGCTGCGCGGCGGGGGCCTGCTCGTCGGCGTCGACCTGGTCAAGGATCCGGCCGTGTTGCACGCGGCCTACAACGACGCGCAGGGCGTCACCGCGGCGTTCAACCGCAACCTGCTGCAGCGCGCGAACCGGGAACTGGGGGCCGACTTCCGGCCCGACCGCTTCGCGCACTACGCGTTCTACGAGCCGGAGCGCCAGCGCATCGAGATGCACCTGGTGAGCCTGGAGCGCCAGCGCGTGACCGTTTGCGGGCGACGCTTCGACTTCGCACCCGGCGAAACGCTGCACACGGAAAACTCGCACAAGTTCACCGTGGAAGGCTTCCGCGCGCTGGCTGCGCGCGCCGGCTTCGTGCCGGGGCCGGCGTGGCGCGATCGCGAGGGGCTGTTCAGCATCCACTGGCTCGGTGCTGAGCCGGCGCAGCGCTGACCATCCGGCGTACCGCCTCGATCACGAATCTCTCCCACTGCGCCTGCACCTCGGCCGCACCGAGGTCTTCGCCGAGGAACGCCGACAGCGTGTAGCGGTTCGACTGGTGGAAGTACCCCATCGACGCGATCATCAGGTATACGTCGCGTGCGCGCACGTCGGCGCGAAAGACCCCCTGCTTCGCGCCGCTCGCCAGGATCGCGCCGACCGCCCCGATGACCGGCGACGAGTATTCGCGCGCACGTTGCGAACGCGCGATGTGCCGGCCCTGGTGCAGGTTCTCGTTGTTCAGCAGCGTGACGAACTCGGGGTGCGCGCGGTAGTAGCCGCACACGAAGCGGATCACCGTCTCGAGCGCCTCGGCGGGACGGCCGAGGTCGATCACCAGCGCGGCTTCGGCTTCGTTGAAGCGCCGGTAGATCTCTTCGAGCACTTCGACGAACAGCTGCTCCTTGCTGCCGAAGTAGTAGTAGATCATCCGGTCGTACGAGCCGGCGGCCTTCGAGATCTGCTCGATGCGCCCGCCATCGTAGCCGTGGCGCGCGAACACTTCGAGCGCTGCGCGCAGGATGCCGTCGCGGGTCGCCTGCGCGGCGCGCTCGCGCGTGCCGGGCCCGCCGGCACCGGCGGTTCGTGCGGGCAGGCGGCGCTGTGGTGGAGCGGCGGCCATCGGGCGGGGATCGGACGCGGCCGCTACTGCTCGGCGAACGCGCGCTCGACGACGAAGCGCCCGGGCCGCGAGGTGTTGCCTTCGTCGAACCCGCGTGATTCGAGCATGTGCCTGAGGTCGCGCAGCATTGCAGGACTGCCGCAGATCATCACGCGGTCGTCGATCGGATCGAGCTCGGGCACGCCGAGGTCGCGGAACAGCTTGCCGCTTTGCATCAGCTCGGTGATGCGGCCCATGTTGACGAACTCCTCACGCGTCACCGTCGGGTAGTAGCGCAGCTTGCTGGTGACGAGGTCGCCGAGGATCTCGTGCGACGGCAGGTGCTCGACCAGGTAGTCGTGGTACGCGAGCTCGTCGACCTCGCGCACCCCGTGCACCAGGATCACCTGCTCGAATCGCTCGTACGTCTCCGGGTCGCGCACCACGCTCATGAAGGGCGCGAGCCCGGTGCCGGTGGACAGCAGGTACAGCCGCCTTCCCGGCAGCAGGTAATCGATCAGCAGCGTACCGGTCGGCTTGCGGCCGACGATGATGCGGTCACCCGGCTTGATGTGCTGAAGCCGCGACGTGAGCGGCCCGTCGGGTACCTTGATGCTGAGGAACTCGAGATGCTCTTCGTGGTTCGGGCTCACGATGCTGTAGGCGCGCATCAGCTTCCGGCCGCCCTCTTCGAGCCCGATCATCGTGAAGTGGCCATTGCTGAAGCGCAGCGAGCGGTCGCGCGTGGTGGTGAAGCTGAACAGGCGGTCGGTCCAGTGGTGCACGCTCAGCACCTGCTCTTCGTGGAAAGCGCTCATGAGCCTGGTGGTTTTGTGTAGTGCTTGCTACATTAATATGTAGCGGATGCTACATCGGGCGCGAACGCCGCGCAACCGGCGTGATCGGCGCCCGTCCGTGATCGGCCCGTCGCCGCGCCCGCGCAGCTCGCCCCCTACGGCTCGAACAACCCCTGCATCGCGCCGATGCGCGCCCCCTCGATCTGCAACATGCGCAGCTTGGTGGACACGCCCCCTTCGGCCGAGAAGCCGCCCGACCTGCCGCCGGCGGCCAGCACGCGATGGCACGGCACCACCGGGGCGAACGGATTCCTGCCGAGCGCGCGCCCCACCGCGCGGGCGGCGCCCGGTGCACCGATCCGGGCGGCGACTTCGCCGTACGTGAGCGTCTCGCCCGGCGCGATGGCGCGCACCAGCTCGTAGACACGCGTCTCGAACGGCGAGACGCCGTTCATGTCGAGCTCGATGTCGCGCAGGTCGTCGCGCGCGCCGCGCAGCAGTCCAGCGATGCGTTCGGCAGCGCTGCGAACCTGCAGCGGCGGTTCGGTTTCGATCGCGTCCGGAAAGAGCCGGCGCACGCGCGCGCGGGTGAGCGCCTCGCGCGCCTCGGGTAGCTGCACGCCCACGATGCCGCTCTTGCCCCACGCAATGCTGCAGTGGCCGATGGCCGTGTCGAACAGGAAGAATCCGTTGGCCGACATCGACGAGCCGCTCGCATAGAATCGAATTCCTACGATGCTACGCCAGGAGCCGGGCACGCATGAACGAAGGCATCAGCGGATGACGACCGATGGCACCGAGCGCGCCGTGGAGACCTGGGCCATCGGCGACCTGCAGGGCTGCCTCGATGCGCTGCTGCGCCTGCTGTCGCAACTGCCCGCCGACGTTCGGCTCTGGATGCCGGGCGATCTGGTCAACCGCGGGCCGCGCTCGGCCGACAGCCTGCGCTGGGCGATGGCCCAGGGCGATCGGCTCGTCACCGTGCTGGGCAATCACGACCTGCACCTGCTTGCGGTGGCCGCTGGCATCCGCCGCGCACACCGCACCGACACGCTCGACGACATCCTCGACGCGCCCGATCGCGACGCGCTGATCGACTGGGTGCGCACGCGCCCGCTGGCACACCGCGAGCAAGGCTGGCTGATGGTGCACGCGGGCGTGCTGCCGCAGTGGACGGTCGAGCGGACGCTGGAGCTGGCCGACGAAGTCCAGCAGGTGCTGTCGGGGCCGCACTGGATCGATTTCCTGCGCGAGATGTACGGCAACGAGCCGGCCGCCTGGTCCGACTCGCTGCGCGGCAACGACCGGCTACGCGTGATCATCAACGCGCTGACGCGCGTTCGCTTCTGCACGCCCGCCGGACGCATGGACTTCGCCGCGAAGGAAGGCCTGGACAGCGCGCCCGACGGCTACCTGCCGTGGTTCGACGTGCCGGGTCGCGCGAGCGCCGGTTCACCGATCGTGTTCGGGCACTGGGCGGCGCTCGGCCTGATGGATCGGCCCGACCTGCTGTCGATCGACACCGGTTGCGTGTGGGGGCGCCAGTTGTCGGCCGTGCGGCTATCGGACCGCGCCAGACGCGCAGTGTCCTGCGCATAGCACCGCGGCGGTCGCCCGCCCCGGCCGCTCAGCCCGCCCTGCCGATCGAATCGTAGCGGAAGCCCGCGTCGCGAACCTGCTGCGGATCGTAGAGGTTGCGCCCGTCGATCAGCACCGGCTGGCGCATGATCGAGCGCAGGCGAGCGAAATCGGGGCTGCGGAATTCGCGCCACTCGGTGACCACGAACAGCACGTCGGCGCCTTCGGCAGCCTGGTAAGCGTCGTCGGCGATGCGTAGTCCGTCCCGCCCGGAGAACGCCGCCTTCACGTTCGGCCCGGCCTCCGGATCGTAGCCGACGACGCTGGCGCCAGCCGAGAGCAGCGCCTCGATCAGCTCGATGCTGGGCGCCTCGCGGATGTCGTCGGTGTCGGGCTTGAACGCCAGTCCCCACAGCGCCGCGCGCAAGCCGGCGACGCCGTCGCCAAACGCCTGCGTGGCCTTGGCGAACAGCACCTGCTTCTGTCGCTCGTTGGCATCGAACGCCGCCTGCACGATGGTGAGCGGAGCGCCGTGTTCGTGGCTGGTGCGCAGCAGCGCACGCAAGTCCTTCGGAAAACACGAGCCGCCGAACCCGGCACCCGGGTAGAGAAAGCTCGCGCCGATGCGTGCATCGCTGCCGATGCCGCGGCGCACCTCTTCGATGTCGGCACCGAGCCGCTCGGCGAGCCCGGCCAGTTCGTTCATGAACGAGATGCGTACGGCCAGCATGGTGTTGGCCGCATACTTGGTGAGCTCGGCCGAACGCACGCCCATCAAGATCAGCTTCTCGTGGTTGCGCGAGAACGGTGCGTAGAGCGCGCGCATCAGCTCGCTCGCCCAGGCATCGCGGCTGCCGATCACGATGCGATCGGGACGCATGAAGTCGCCGATCGCCGCACCTTCCTTCAGGAACTCGGGGTTCGAGACCACCGCGAACTCGTGCGCGACGCCGCGCCGCGCCAGTTCGGCGTCGATCGCCTCGCGCACGCGGTCGGCGGTGCCGACCGGCACGGTGCTCTTGTCGACCACCACGCAGCGGCCTTCGAGCAACGACCCCACGGTACGTGCCACCGCCAGCACGTGCGACAGATCGGCCGAACCGTCCTCGCTGGGCGGTGTGCCGACCGCAATGAACGCCACCTCGGCGCCAGCCATGGCAGCCGCGGCATCGCGCGTGAACGCGAGGCGCTTCTGCGCCAGTCCGCGCTCGAGCAGCGGCGCCAGGCCGGGCTCGTGGATCGGCGCTTCGCCGCGGTTCAGTCGCGCGACGCGATCGGCGTCGACGTCCACGCAGGTCACGTGGTTGCCCATCTCGGCGAAGCAGGCGGCGGTAACGAGCCCGACGTAGCCGGCTCCGAAAACTGCGAGTCGCATTTGCCTGTGTCCTGTCAGTCGATCCGGTGATAGTCGCGGAACCACTGCACGAAGGCGCGCAAGCCGGCGTCGAGCGGGACCTTCGGCACGAACGCGGTGATGCGGTTCAGCTTCCCGGTGTCCGAGAACGTGCGCTCGACGTCGCCCGGCTGCATGCCCATCTCGTTGCGCTGCGCGCGTCGCCCGGTGATCGCTTCGAGCCTGGCGATCAGCTCGTTGACGCTGACCGGGTCGCTGCGGCCCAGGTTGACCACCTCGAACGGCGCCCAGCTGGTGTCGGGACCGCCGGCGTTCCATTGCGCCGGATCAGAGTAGTGAAGCGCAGCGCGCGGTGCATCGAGCAGGCGCACGGTGGCTTCGACCGTATCGTCGATGTAGGTGAAGTCGCGCGAAAGCACACCGCCCGCGTAGACGTCGATCGGCCGTCCCCGCAACAACGCATCGGTGAACTTCCAGATCGCCATGTCCGGACGTCCCCAGGGTCCGTACACGGTGAAGTAGCGCAGCCCGGTGACCGGCAGCGCGAACAGGTGCGCGTAGCTGTGCGCCATCAGCTCGTTGGCGCGCTTGGTCGCAGCGTACAGGCTCACCGGATGGTCGACGGCATCGCGTTCGGAGAAAGGTACCTTGCGGTTCGCGCCGTAGACGCTGGAGCTGCTCGCGAACACCAGGTGTTCGACCTGCAGGCGCCGGCACGCCTCCAGCATCACCGTCATGCCGGTGAGGTTGCTGTCGGAGTACGCCATCGGGTTCTCGAGCGCATAGCGCACGCCCGCTTGTGCGGCCAGGTGCACCACCCGGCGCGGCCGGTGCCGATCGAACAGCGCGTCGATCACGGCGCGATCCGACACGTCGGCCTCGTGGAACGTGAAGCCTTCCTGGTCGGCCAGCGCGGCGAGACGCGCACACTTGAGCCGCGGGTCGTAATAGTCGTTCAGGTTGTCGATGCCGACGACCGCGCGCCCGTCGGCGAGCAGGCGACGGCACAGGTGCATGCCGATGAAACCGGCCGCGCCGGTGACCAGGACCGGCGCGTTCATCGTTCGAACGCGACGCGCCCGTCGACGATGGTGAACCGCACCTGCCCGGTCACTTCCATGCCGAGGTACGGCGTGTGCCGACCCTGGCTCACCAGCGTGTCGCGATCGACGATCCATGCCGCGTCCGGATCGAACACGCACAGGTCGGCCGGCGCATTCGGCTCGATGCGCCCCGAGGTGCCGGCCAGCCCCATCACCGCACTCGAACCCGTCGTGAGCTTTCCCAGCGCAGTCAGCAGGTCGGCACGCGTTTCCCGCGCCCACTTCAGCGTCAGCGGCAGCAAGAGCTCGAGGCCGGTTGCGCCCGGCTCGGCGAGGGCAAACGGCAGCTGCTTGGCATCGTCGTCGACCGGCGTGTGGTCCGAGCAGATCGCGTCGAGCGTGCCGTCGGCCAGCGCGGCGCGGATCGCATCGCGGTCGCGCTGCGAACGGAACGGCGGATCGACGCGGTACTCGCTGTCGAAGTGGCCGATGTCGATGTCGATCAAGTGCAGGTGATGCACGGCCACGTCGGCACTCACCGGCAGCCCCTCGGCCTTCGCACGCCGCACCAGTTCCAGTCCTGCCGCCGACGACAGGCGGCACAGGTGCACGCGGCAACCGGTGTGGCGCACCAAATCCAGTATCGTGCCCAGCGCGATCGTCTCGGCGACCACCGGGATCCCGGCCAGGCCGAGCCGCGCCGCCACCGGCCCGGCGTGCGCGATGCCGCCGCGCGCGAGGTGCGGATCCTGCGGGCGCAGCCACACCGAGAAGCCGTAGGTGTTCGCGTACTGCATCGCCCGCAACAGCACGCGCGTGTCGACCAGTGGCGCACCTGCGTGCGAGAAGCCGATGCAGCCGGCTTCGGCAAGCTGCGCCATTTCCGTGATCACTTCGCCGGCGAGCCCGACGGTGAGCGCGCCGAGCGGGTACAGGCGCGCCTGGTCGAGGCTGCGCGCACGATGCTTGAGCATCGCGACGAGGCCCGGCTCGTCGAGCGGCGGATCGGTGTCCGGCGGGCACGACAGCGCGGTGACGCCGCCGGCGAGCGCGGCGCGCATCTCCGACTCCAGCGTCGCCTTGTACTCCAGGCCCGGCTCGCGCAGGCGTGCCGCCAGGTCGACCAGCCCCGGCGCCACGACCAGCCCGTCGGCGTCGATGGTGCGCCTGGCTCGAAAGCCCCGCGGCGCCTCCCCGATCGAAGCCACCCGGCCGTCGGCCAGGTGCAGGTCGGTGCGCCTGTCGAACCCCGAGGCGGGATCGACGACGCGGCCGTTCAGGACAGACAGTGTCATGGATTCAGGATTGCGCGAGGATGCTCATCACGGCCATGCGCACCGCGATGCCGAACGTGACCTGGTCGAGGATCACCGCCTGCTCGCCGTCTGCCACCGCCGAGTCGATCTCGACGCCGCGGTTCATCGGCCCGGGGTGCATCACGATGCACCCGGGTGCGGCCAGCGCCAGCTTGTCCTCGGTGAGCCCGTACTGCTTGAAGTATTCCTGCGCCGAGGGCAGCAGCGCGCCGCGCATGCGCTCGTTCTGCAGCCGCAGCGTGATCACCACGTCGACATCGCGCAAGCCTTCGCGCATGTTCGTGAACACGCGCACACCCATGTGCTCGAGCCCGCCGGGCAGCAGCGTTCGCGGGCCGATCACGCGCACCTCGGGCACGCCGAGGGTGGTGAGCGCGTGGATGTCCGAGCGCGCCACGCGCGAGTGCAGCACGTCGCCGACGATCGCCACCCGCAGCCGGGTGAAATCGCCCTTGAAGTGCCGGATCGTGTACATGTCGAGCAGGCCCTGCGTCGGATGCGCGTGGCGTCCGTCGCCGGCGTTGACCACGTGCACGTGGCCGCGTCCGCGCATTCGATCGATGTGCTGGGCGATCAGGAACGGCGCGCCGCTTTCCGCGTGACGCACCACGAACATGTCGGCGTGCATCGCCACCAGGTTGTCGATGGTGTCGAGCAGCGACTCGCCCTTGGACGTCGACGAGGTGTCGATGTTCAGGTTCACCACGTCGGCCGACAGCCGCTTGGCGGCGATCTCGAAGGTGGTGCGGGTACGCGTCGAGTTCTCGAAGAACAGGTTGAACACCGACTTGCCGCGCAGCAGCGGCACCTTCTTGACGTCGCGGTCGGACACGCCGACGAAACTCGCGGCAGTGTCGAGGATGTGATGGATGAGCTCGCGCGGCAGACCTTCGATGGTCAGCAGGTGGCGCAGCTCGCCCCGTTCGTTCAGTTGCGGATGACGCAGTGGCATGCGATCACTCGATGCGCAGCGTGAAGCGGCCGCCGTCGTCGCGGCCCAGCGCAAAGGCGCGCGCCGGCGCCAACGGATGCACCGCACCGCAATAGCGGGCCTCGATCGGCAACTCGCGCCCGCCGCGATCCAGCAGCACTGCCAGCTCGATGCGCGCCGGCCGGCCGAAATCGAACAGCTCGTTCATCGCGGCGCGGACCGTGCGGCCGGTGAACAGGATGTCGTCGACCAGCACGATGTCGGCGCCATTGACCTCGAAAGGCAGGTTGGTGGCCTTCATTTCCACCGGCAGCGCTCGGCGGCCATAGTCGTCGCGATGAAAGGCGCTCGACAGCGCGCCCAGCGGACGCGCCAGTCCGAGATCGCGATGCAGCCGCTCGGCGATCCACGCCCCGCCACTGTGGATGCCGATCAGCGACACGTCGTGCCGTCCGGCGATGCCGTCTCGCACCGATTGCAGCAGGCGCGCGTAGGCGGCTTCGGCGTCGGGAGCGGCGTTCATCGGGATGCGGACGGTTCGGGTCGGTGGCTGGACAGGTATTGTCGCAGGATTACGGCGGCGGCTTCCGCGTCCACCGGTCCGCGTTCGATCCGCGCGCGCGCCTCGGCACTGGAGTAGCCCTCGTCGACCAGTTCGACCGGCAGCCCGAAGCGCCCGGTGAGCTGGCGGGCGAACCGCTCGCACTGACGCGTCACCGGCAGCGACGTCCCATCAGCATGCAGCGGGCGGCCCACCACCAGCCGCTGCGGCGCCCATCGCGCCACCATCGCGGCGATCGCGCTCCAGCGCGCAGCCAGGGGTTCGGTGGACACGATCTCCAGGGCGTGCGCAGAACCGGTCAGCGTATTGCCGATCGCGATGCCGATCCGCCGGGTTCCGAAGTCGAAGCCGAGCAGCGTCTCCGCCACTCACGCATGCCCGGCCGACGTCGCGAGGAAGGCCGGATCGATGCCCAGCAGGCGGAAAGCGGCCAGGAAGCGCTCGTCGACCGGCGTATCGAAGATCACCTGGGTGCTGGCCGGCACGGTCAGCCAGGCGTTGCGCGAAATCTCCTCCTCGAGCTGGCCGGGGCCCCAGCCCGCATAGCCGAGCGTGACCAGCAGCCGCTCAGGCCCGCCGCCGCTGGCGACGGCCTCGAGCACGTCCTTCGACGATGTCAGGCCGATCTCGTCACCTACCGTCACGGTGGAGTTCCAGTCGCCGACCGGTTGGTGCAGCACGAAGCCGCGGTCCATCTGCACCGGCCCGCCGTAGAAGACCGGAGATCCGGCCAGCGGCGCGATCTCGAGCTCGAGGTCGATGCGCTCGAACAGCGTGCCGAGATCGATCTCCATCGGCCGGTTGATGACCAGGCCCAGCGCGCCCTTCGGGCTGTGTTCGGCGATGAACACGACCGCGCCTCCGAAGTTCGGATCGGCCATGTCAGGCATGGCGATCAGGAACTGGTTGGTGAGGTCGCTCGCGGACTGCCTGCTCATGCCGCGATTGTAAATGCGCCTGCGCGCCGGCACAATCGGCGCGACCGCTTCAGGCTCCCATTCGGCGACGCCGGCTCGCGGCGAATTCCGCGACCCGCCCGAGCAACTCGTCCTCGCGATACGGCTTGCCGAGATAGGCATCGACACCGAGCGACAGCGCAAGGTTGCGGTGCTTGTCGGCCGTGCGCGAAGTGATCATCACGATCGGGATGTCGCGGAAGCGCTCGTCGCGTCGCACGTTGCGCGTGAGATCGAAGCCGTCCATGCGCGGCATCTCGATGTCCACGAGCATCACTTCAGGCTGACGATCCTGCAGTTGGCGTAGCGCATCCACGCCGTCCTTCGCCAGCATCACGTCGTAGCCTTCGCGCGCGAGCAGGCGTTGCGTGGCCTTGCGCACGGTGAGCGAATCATCGACCACCATTACCGTGGACGGCGCGTCGGCCAGCGCTGCGCGCCGCACGCCGGTCGCCGGCCGCTCGAGCCAGAGGTCGCCCAGCACCGACTGCGCGAGCCGGGCAGCGTTCAGGATCAGCACGATCTCGCCGTCACCCAGCACCGTCGCGCCGCTCACGCCGGGAACCCTAGCGACCTGCGCGCCGACGTTCTTGACCACCACTTCCTGGTTGCGGCTGATGCCGTCCACGTGCATCGCCAGACGCAGGTTCCCCGAACGCACGATCACGACCGGCGACAGGTGTTGCGCGATCGGCTGCGCATCGTCAGCGCCCACCAGGGCGCCCAGGTAATGCATCGGCACGCGCGCGCCGCGCCAGTCGACCGAACCGTCGGCGTATGCGGCCGCCAGCGCCTGCGGCTTGAGCTGCAACACCTGCTCGACGCTCGACGACGGGATCGCATAGCGGGCAGTGCCCGCGTTCACCAGAACCACCTGCGCGATCGCCAGCGTCAGCGGCAGGTGCACCACGAAGCGCGTGCCCGTGCCGCGGCCGGACTCCACGTCGATGCGACCGCCGAGCGATTGCACCTCCGCCCGGACCACGTCGGTGCCGACGCCGCGCCCGCTGATCTTGGTGACCTCGGTGGCCGTCGAGAAACCGGGCGTGAAGATCAGCTCGGCCAGCTCGCGCTCGGCAGGCTGCGCGTCCGCGGCGACCAGGCCCAGCCTGCGGGCGCGCTCGAGGATCCTCCCGTAGTCCAGCCCGCCGCCATCGTCGGCGAAGGCGAGCACGACCTCGTTGCCTTCCTGCCGCACTTCGAGCAGGATCTCGCCCGCCTCGGCCTTGCCAACCTCCGCGCGCCGTGCCGGCATCTCGATGCCGTGCGCGACCGCGTTGCGCAACAGGTGTTCGATCGGGCCGGCCATGCGTTCGAGCACGCCGCGATCGATCTCGACCGATGCGCCGCGCACGTCCAGCGAGACCCGCTTGCCCAGCTCCTTGGCGGCCTGGCGCACGACGCGATACAGGCGATCGCTGATCGAGCCGAACTTCACCATTCGCATGCGCATCAGGTTCTGCTGCAGTTCGCGCAGTACCTGCGACTGGCGCCCCATGTCCTGCGAAGCCTCGTCGAGGCTGCGCATTGCGTTGTGCTGTACCGTGGCCACGTCGTTGACCGACTCGGCCAGCATGCGCGTGAGCTCCTGGAACCGCG